>CAZLOJ010000001.1:0-94779 GCA_964561165.1 uncultured Bifidobacterium sp.
ATTCCCGCTGCACGGAGGGCGCTAGCTCCACCACTTGCGATCGGATTTGGGTCAGAAACTGCATAGATGACTTTTTTAATCCCACTTGCTTTGATTGCTTCGGTGCATGGCCCAGTTGCACCGTTGTGATTACATGGCTCAAGAGATACGTAAAGCGTCGCGTCATGCGCTCGCTCTCCTGCTGCTTGTAGCGCTATTACCTCGGCATGATCGTTAGAAATTTTCTTCTTATGCGCACCGGCGGCGATGAAATTTCCGTCGATGTCATAAATAGCTGCCGAAACATTGGGGTTATGTACGCACCAGCCTGCAGCGTCGCGCGAGAGCGCAGCGAGATCGCCAAAGATTTCTTCGGTCGATTTCATTCGTCACCCCCTCGCTCATTAATCAAGCGTTTTCGGGGTGCGAAAAGAGAGATGCGCAACTGACGTGCTGAGAATTTCAGCCACGCAGCTGCAGTCGTTATCTCTCATCCGGACTTTAACCGTCGGTCTCAGAATTTCACTGAGTCCACCGCCCACTGGCTGTGTGCGGGTCGCAGACTATAACTGCCGGTTCGGAATTACACCGACCCCGATAACCTTATGAATTGTAGAGGATGTTCGACTAACCATCCACGCCAGGAGCGGAGACGAGAGGATTTGAACCTCCGAACCATTTTCATGGTTACCTCATTAGCAGTGAGGCGCACTCGACCGGGCTATGCGACGTCTCCAAGTGTTAGGGGTAAGTCTACCCCCTATCAAATACCCAATTTCTTGCGGTCGATGAGGTGAACCGGGTGGTAGCCGTAGGCAGAAATCCAACGCGAGCAATCAGTTAGCGAACCATAACCTGGAATCTCTCGAAGCACCTTAGTTTTTGGATGGAATTTGGCCAACATCTCGCTCGTTGGATATGGAGCCGTGGTGTCAGGTGCGGTGAAGTTATAGGTATGTGATCCAGTGGAATTACCCGCAAGAATCGCAAGTATCCCGTGTGCAGCATCGCGCACATCGAGATAACCCCAAAGGATCTTCGCTGCCACCGTAACGGTTTCTTCATCACCATCTCGCTGTGCAATCGCATGATCTTCGATTGCTTTCTCCGTGTTGCAGAATGGAAAACGAAGACCGACATAAGCAGTTTTCGAACGGTTAGCCCACATATCTGCAGTTCGTTCATTGACCTCTTTGCAGAGCGCATAACTCTCGTAATGATGTAACGGCAGCGATTCATCAAAAGGTGCAAATTCTGGAGAGGTCCATGGACCAGACCATGCCGTGCCATAAATGGAGAGTGATGAAGCATAAATAACGACTCTCACATTATTGGAAGCAGCTTTTGCAAATACTTTATACGTACAAGAGACATTATTATCGAACACTTCGAAATCTTGATCATCAAATGGACGCGGAATCGATCCAAGATGCACGATTGCGTCAACATTGAAATCGAGTGAATTAACGAAGGCATCATCTGTTAATTCACCAATTATGAAGTTGACTCCCGCAGGAATATCTCCACCCTTACGATCGGTAGCAGTTACCTGGTGCCCTGCCGCAGCAAGTGTCTTCATAACTTCGGTACCAATGAGCCCTGTGGCTCCTGTGAGGAGAATTTTCATAGCCACAATCTAGATTATTTTCCGCTTGATGCGTAGTGCCTTGTACTTCGCTCGTCGTAGCAACTCCTTAAGCAGAACTGAACCTGCCATCCTTTTCACAGAGCGACTACTTGAACCAAGGATCGCCTCTGCCGCGACCACAAGAGGAATACTTGTCACGGGCTGATTCTCTCCAACGGGGGTCGTTTCACCACTTGCCCGCTCCAAGTCACCAAGGACCTCGATTCCTAACCCTCGAATCTGGGTGATGGACTTCTGATTCTCCGCAAGCGCCGCCTCTACCGCCCACGCTGGAGTTAACAATTTTGTCACTGTATCTCCAGAGTAATCATTATTCGCAAGTCGAGTGAATGCACCTTCACGAACAAACATCTCATAATCGGCCCACGGGCGCTCTTTTGGAAATCTTTTGTTCACTTCAAGCAATAGCGCGGTCTCTTCCAATGTCAACGAGCGATTCTTTCGAGTGTTCTCATCCGCCCGAATTAAAGTGCGCTCAATCCCTAACACATCGGCAAATGAATCGTAGAGAAAGTTAGGATTCTTCTCATCTGCCACAATCACTTTGATGTTATCTGCACCAAATACCTCGACCCACTTTGATAGGACTTCTCCATGTCGGTGTCGCTCCCAAAATGTCGGCGTGTGATTTTTGTGCTCACTTTCCTTGAAAACTCCAAGTAACCATTTTTCATAGTCAGCCTTGATCCCATACTTTAAATATTGCTGGTATGAGGAGGAAAGAAGTTTATGTAGGGGGCGCCACGTGAAAATCACTTTATTCTCAGCCTTACTAAAAGCGCCTTTCATCGTGCGAATCTCTTCGATAGTTAACTCAGAGAAGAATTCGGAACTAATGAGAGCGGCTTCTTTCGCTCTCTTGACCTGCGTCACCAAATGATTCCACTCCGAAATCGGTGTCTTCTTACCACCTTTATCTTTCCAACCCCATACCCGCTCATGGAGCGCCCACGCTGGACGGTGATGTCCTTCACCGCGCGCATAAGGATAGGTGATTCCTGCCAGACTTAAATCACTTCTTGATTCCCTGCAAATTGTTTGAATTCCAGTGGTTCCAGTCTTATGAAATCCTGCGTGTATAAAAATTTTTTTAGCCACTACCCCGTCACCAACCTGTATCCATTGATTACGATGATAGCTACCGAGATCGCAATTCCCAAAGGTTTTCTTGGCAACTTACTGACCAGCAATGCAGCAACTGGTGCCATCAATACACCACCGATAGCCAGCCCCGCAATCACTTCCCAATCAACTTCTAGGCGGCTGAGCTGTAATGCAAAACCAGCGGTTGCCGAGAGGGCTACGACAAACTCAGCGGCGCTCACCGTTCCAATTACCTTGCGTGGCTCAGTCTGAGTGCTGACTAACAGCGTTGGAGTAACAACTGGTCCCCAACCTCCACCACCTGCTGCATCGACAAAGCCTCCAGAGAAGCCTAAAAACTTTATATAGCGAGAGTTGATTGGTGCGTTAGGAAAAAGCGTTCCTTGTCCAAAAAAAATATTACGAAAAAGCAAGAGAAAACCAAGAACTAGCAAGATTGTGGAGATAAAAACTTTTCCGCGCTCTAAACTTAATGAGGCAAGAAATGTCGCTCCTAAAAAAGCCCCTAAGCCACCCGGGACTGCTAACCAAAGTAAGATTTTCTTATCGACGTTATCTCGTCTCCAATGGGCAATACCAGAGGCAAGAGTGGTACCTATCTCAGCAACATGTACCGCAGCCGATGTTACAACTGCAGAGGCGCCTAAAGTGATCAGGAGAGTTGAGCTGGTAAGCCCAAACCCCATTCCGAGCGCACCATCAACTAACTGCGCAATCGAACCCGCTAGAACAAATATTAGAATTGTCATGAGAGCAACCGCATTACTTCAGCGACATTCACTGCTAAATCCCGATTTCCATCTATCACTAACTCGGGATTTACGGGTGGCTCATACTCCTGTCCCACACCTGTGAGGTTGGGTAACTCTCCACTTTTTGCTTTTTTATACAAACCTTTGGGATCGCGTTGTGCGCAAACCTCCGCTGAAGTGTTGACCCACACTTGTACGAATTGGTCGGGCTCAAAGAGAGCGCGTGCCGCTTGACGATCAACCTCAAAAGGACTGACCAGAGCAACAATCACTATCAATCCAGCATCCACGAAAAGGCGGGCAATTTCGGCGACTCGACGAACATTCTCCGCTCTATCCTCGGGCGTAAACCCAAGGTCTTTATTAATTCCCAATCGAACATTGTCGCCATCCAAGATGTAGCAATGTTTTCCTTCAGCGAAAAGTTCTTTCTCTACCTGATTCGCAATTGTTGATTTTCCTGAACCACTTAGGCCTGTTAACCAAATTACTTTTGCCTTTTGATTCTTTAGCAAAGCTCGCTCAGTAGAAGTTATTTCATAATTATGTCGAGTGATGTTGCTGCTTCGTCGGAGCGTATGTAGAAACATTCCTGCTCCGCTACTCTGCATAGACTTGCGGTCAATCAAAATGAAGTTTCCCGTATTTCGAGATGAGAGATAATTTCGAAGCGCGACTGGTCTATCGGTGGCAATCTCAACTTCACCAATTTCATTCATGTGAAGCGATTTCGCCATCTCTGTACCGCCTTCGACGATTTTCTGTTTACCCTTAATTGCTGTAACAATTGCTGGCACTATCGTTGAACCTGCTTGAAGTAGATAAGAACGGCTGAGCACTAAAGGTTCTTCATCTAGCCAGACAAGATTTGCTATAAATCTATCGGTGCCATCATCTTGTGTTTGATTGGAGACTAAAACATCTCCACGTGAAACATCGACCTCTTTTTCAAATATCAAGACTGCTGTTTCGCCTGCGTGAATCTCATTCTTCCGTTCTTGATACTTGATGATTTCTGAGATTTTTACCGACAACTTACTTGGCAATACCTTCAGAGTTTCGCCCACGCGAAGTGTTCCGCTCTCCAATGTGCCGCTGACTCCACGAAAATTATCAGCCCGGGCTATTGATTGAACTCTAAAGTGTTGTTCCGAAACGATATTGGAGGCAGGTTCCCAGTTTTCGATTGCCTCTAAAAGTGTTGGGCCTTTATACCAAGGAAGGTTCTTGCTTGCGAAAGAGACGTTATCGCCTGCCAGAGCGCTAACTGGGATCGCTATTAATTCCTTAATTGTTAGGTGTGCGACTTTTTCTTGTAACGTTTTCACTAAATCTTGATAAACATCTTCTCTGTAATTAACCGCATCAAGTTTGTTAATCACAATCACTATTCGATCAACCCCTGCTAGTGAGCAAATTGCTGTGTGGCGCAACGTTTGAGTTCGGATCCCTCGTGTGGCGTCGACAAGCACTAGAGCGATATTCGCACGTGACGCTGCGACAACCATGTTTCGGGTGTACTGCTCATGGCCAGGTGCATCAGCAATAATCAATCGATTGCCGTTTCGCAGATTCATCGAACGATAGGCAACATCAATCGTTATTCCCTGTTCACGTTCGGCTTCCAACCCATCGGTCAACAAGCTGAAATCGATCTCGCCGGCAGGGATGGTGGAGCCGGTGCGTCTTACCTTCTTTGCCGAATCAACTGTGTCGTGGGGGACGCTATCTGTTTCAACGAGTAATCGGCCAATTAGCGTGCTTTTCCCATCATCAACGCTGCCACAAGTCACAAGTCGAGTAAGAGCAGAGGACATCAGAAATACCCCTCTGTCTTCTTCTTTTCCATCGAATCTTCTTTGTCTCCATCAATGAGACGCGTCGCACGCTCACTGAGTTTTACTTCAGAGATCTCTTCTAATATCGATTCAAGAGTATCTGCATCCGACGTGACTCCTGCCGTCAATGGATAACAGCCCAGCGTGCGAAATCGAATCTTACTTTTAACGGGCACTTCATTCGGTTGCAACGGATAACGCTCATCATCAACCATAATGATTTGGCTACCGCGCATCACAATGGGGCGCTCTTTTGCAAAATACAGGGGATTGATCTCAATGTTGTTCTGATAGATGTACTCCCATACATCAATTTCAGTCCAGTCCGAGATGGGAAAGACTCGCATAGTCTGACCAGGAGCTAAGCGAGTGTTATATGTTCGCCATAATTCAGGTCGTTGTGCCCGCGGCTCCCATCGGTGACCACTTTCGCGGACGCTGAAAATTCTCTCCTTGGCCCGACTCTTCTCTTCATCTCGACGAGATCCACCTATCGCAGCATCAAATTGATATTTATCTAATGCTTCACGGAGCGCTACGGTTTTCATAATTCTTGTGTATTCAGAAATGCTCGTTGAAAAAGGGGTCACACCTTCTCGAGCGCCCTGGAGATTTGTGTGAATAATTAATTTCACACCATACTTTTCAACAATTTTATCTCTAAAGGAAATCATCTCTTTGAATTTCCACGTGGTGTCGATGTGCATCAAGGTGAAAGGAATATCTGCAGGGTAAAAAGCTTTTTTAGCTAAATAGAGTAAGACCGACGAATCTTTGCCTATTGAATAGAGCATTACTGGATTAGAGAAAGAAGCTGCGGTCTCCCGAAGAATCTCAATTGATTCTTCTTCAAGTGCTTTCAAAACAGCAGCAGTTGGTCGCACGTAGACATCCTCTCAAAAAAGTAATCCCAGCTCTTTACATGAGTGTGTGAATATGCTGAGAAAGAAAATCCCCACACCGTAGAGTTTCGATGCGGGGATTTCTTAATTACTTCTGATTAGTTAACTGCATCCTTGAAAGCCTTTGATGGAGAAACTTTGATCTTCTTGCCAGCGGCAATCGTCATCGTCTCACCGGTACGAGGATTCCGTCCCTGACGTGCTGGGCGGGAAACCACCTCAAATGAGGCGAAGCCCGGGATGGCTACTTTGTCGCCCTTAACAAGAGCTGCCTGAATTGAATCAATGATTGCCTTGAGGACGTTATCGACCTGGCTGGCTGGCATCTTGGTCCGCTCAGCTGCTGCTGCGACGAGTTCACCTTTGTTCATATCTCTCTCCTTGCTAGAAGATGGCCTTTGGCTTGATAGCTAGGTCGCCAAAAAGCCTTGACTTGAACCCTAGCCCCAGAACCCGCCTAAATAGCGGAGATTCCCCCATAGCCCGCTCGGGCGTGTTGAAAATGGCTGGTCAGAGGGGAGAGGGTGAAAGCGGCGACGGGCAGAGCCTTGCGGGGCTACTGCCCCGCAGCTGGCCAATTCTCTCCGAAGAATTCAATACTCCGATTCATCGCTTTGGACCAGCCAGCCATCAGGTTATGCCCTTCGCCTTTATAGATATGGAGCGTCACATCTTTATCCAAAGCCTTGAGCCCGCGCACAGCAGCCCGCGCCCACCGCACCGGGCAGCTCGCATCCTTATCGCCGTGATGGATCATGATTGGCGCGCTCACCTGTGACCAGTAATTCTTTGGCGAGACGCTCGCCCAGAAGTTCGGATTATCTTCAGGAAGTCCAACGAATTTCACAATTGGATTCGCACGTTCAGGATTGCCACGCCCCCACTTGTTGAAATTCTCTACGTGGTTAGCGCTTGTGGGTGCAAAGAGTGCGTATGAAGAGAAGACTCCCTGAGCGCTGGTTGCGACAGCAACATTAAAACCGATGCCACCGCCCATTGAACGTCCCATGTAGGAAATCTTGCTCTTATCAAGAGTCCGAATCTTTGAATTCTTTAAGGCTAATCCTGCATTGATAACGTCGGCACTGTAATCCATCCGAAACTTCAATTGACTATCTGGATCATCGTCACCAAATGAATGGTTGCGGTAATCGGTATGGAGTACGACAAAACCACGCGCGGCTAAATAATCTTGCTCCCGACGCATTCCTTGACCATTCTTATAGATATTAGGGTTGATGTACCCGTGCCCTAAGACAACGCCAGGAAATGGTCCTTTCCCTTTTGGCGTGTATAGAACTCCGGAGACTTTAAGGTCATCGCTGCGGTAGGTCACTGAATGTTTGGTGTAGGTACTTGTTTGAGTTAATAATTTAATAAGCGTCAAATCTGAACCATTAAATTTTTTCGCTGCAAGCGCAGCAAGTGAAACTTCGGCAGGAGTGAGCCCTGTAGCTGAAACGCTCGAAGTAAAAATAGCTGTGAATGAAATCAGAGGTACAAAAAAACGAAGAACGTTACGCATGTTTTTTATTCGTAACGCCGGCTTCCTGCGCCAATAGTGATGGTGCGAATAAAGGAGTAAAAGGCAAGGCCTTCTTTACCCTGTTCACGCTCGCCATAGGAAGAATCCTTCGTGCCGCCAACGGGTGCATGGAAATCAAGTCCTGCTGTTGGGGCATTTACCTTCACCATTCCAGTCTTGAGGTTTTGCGCGACTCGAATGGTCGCCTCAAGATCACGACCATGGACGCTGCCAGTTAAGCCAAAGCGAACGCTATTTGCTGAATCAATCGCCTCGCCCACGCTCTTTGCGCGAATGACTCCAGCAATCGGACCAAAAGTTTCTTCCTGATTGAACTGATCGTCAGCGCTCAAATCGGCAATCAGCGTTGGTGCATAAAACCAACCATCCCGGTCCACTGGTCCGCCACCGGTGAGTACTTTGCCGCCACGAGCAATTGCACCCTGCGCAGCATTCACTACATCAGTGCGTGCGCTATCAGAAATAACTGGACCAACGAGAACGCCATCGGTCGCTGGATCATTTGGAGCGAGTTTCTCAACTCCTGCAACCAGCGCATCGGTAACTTCCTTGTACCGGGCATCATCACCAACGACAATTATGCGACTTGTTGCTGTGCACTTCTGGCCGGCAAAACTCATCGACGCGTTAGAAAGATGTGCAACGGTAAGTGCAAGATCAGCATCCGGTAACACAATCGCAGGATTCTGACCGCCCATCTCTGCTTGCACTGGCTTTCCTAATTTTGCAGCTTGCGCGACAATCTGAGATCCAACCTCTGATGAACCAGTAAATGAAATAACATCAGAGAATTCAATAATTGCCTGACCACATTCTGCGCCACCTATGAGAACTTGGAATAGATCCTTTGGTAGCGATTGCGCAAATATCTCTTCGATTAATCGTGCGACGCCAATTGCCATTCCGCTTGGCTTCATCACAACGGCATTTCCTACGGCGAGCGCAGGAGCTGCCTTCCAAACCGGAATAGCAATAGGAAAATTCCACGGAGTGATTAATCCAGCGACGCCGTACGGATCGCGCACTGCCATGAGATAACCAGGAGTGGTCGGTGGAATTACCGTGCCAATCGGATCGATAGCTGCTTGTGCGTTGTAATCCAAAATTGCAATTGCACGAGCCACTTCACCCTTTGCTTCGACAATCGGTTTACCCACTTCGCGAGTAATCAACGCAGCCATCTCAGCGCTGCGAGCGCGCAGACCTTCTGCGCAACCACGAAGCGCCGCGGCGCGCGCCATCGCGTTCTCACTCCACGCTTTCTGTGCAGTGCGGGCGCGCAGCACCGCTGCTGCTACCTCAGATGCGGTAAGCGCCGGCGCTTCTAACACGACATCGCTTGGCTGCTGTGGACTGGTACTGGTGATCACTCTCGTTGCGCTCATGAGAGGAGATTAGCCAAGTTCGGCCAGCGAGATAAACTTGATGATGAAGGGGGTCAATCCACATGACTTTCAATGACGAAAAGCCTGTCACCACCTCGTACGACCTCCCTGTTACCGAGCCACTTCGTGAATTAATGCGTCGTGGGTGGGCTGCGCCACACAGTGACCCTGTAGTTCCTGCCGAGAGCGCGCCATGGGCTGCCACTCGACGGGCAAAGCTCAGCTCACTCTTTGCTGGCAAACGCTTATTAATCCCTGCCGGTTTATTCAAAGTTCGCAACAACGATTGTGATTACACCTTCAGGGCAAACTCAGCCTTCATACATCTGACTGGCATGGTTACTGGCGACATCGTTCCCGAGTCAGTTCTCCTCTTTGAACCCACAACAACTGGCCACGATGTCACGCTCTTTGTTCATCCAAAGAACGATCGCAATCTTGAAACTTTTTATCGCGATCGCCGACATGGTGAATTCTGGGTTGGTCGATATCCCGCGCTTGCTGAACTAAAAAACAAATACCAAATTGCCGCTCGGAATGTTAAAGAGTTAGATGAATTTCTCCTGACCAAGAAAGACACCCTTGTTCATCGAGGAGAAGATGCAAAACTTGATGCTCTTATTCCTGCGCATGAAAAAGATAACCAATTGACTGTCGCACTCTCGGAACTTCGATTGATTAAGGACGAATACGAGATTGCCCAGATGCGCAAAGCCGTTAATGCAACTATTCGCGGCTTTGCTGATGTGGTGAAATCTCTCCCCGAGGCAATGGGTAATCCACGCGGTGAACGAGTGATTGATGGCACCTTCTATCGCCGCGCACGGATTGACGGAAATGAGCTTGGTTATAACACTATTGCTGCTGCGGGTGCGCATGCATGTGTGCTCCATTGGATTCGTAATGATGGCCCGGCGCTCTCTGGAGATTTGCTCCTTCTTGATGCTGGAGTTGAAGTAGAGAGCTACTACACCGCGGATATCACACGCACCATCCCGTTAAATGGGAAATTCACTGCACCACAACGTGAGATTTACAAGTTAGTTCTAGCCGCACAAGAAGCGGGAATTCAAGCTGTAAAACCAGGAGCGAAATATCGCGATATCAATAGCGCTTGCATGAAAGTTCTCGCGGAAGGTCTAGCGAAACTTGGCGTGCTCTCAGTAAGCGCCGAAGAATCACTCGATCCCAATGTTGGTCTACATCGACGATGGAGCGTCCATGCTTCCGGACATATGTTGGGCATTGATGTTCACGACTGTGCGAAAGCGCGCAGTGAACAATATTTAGATGGCGAATTGGCTGTTGGCCATGTTCTCACTGTGGAGCCAGGTCTCTACATTCAACCGGATGATCTGCTCTTTCCTGAGGAGTACCGCGGTATAGGCGTCCGAATCGAAGATGACGTGCTAGTGACAGAAGATGGTGCAGAGGTTCTTAGCCGCGAACTTCCGCGCGATCCTGATTCACTTGAATCGTGGATGAGTTCACTACTTCGCTAGGAACAGGGCATGGCGCCCCATCACAACAATTAGTTTTCATGTGGCAATGAGGACATAACCAACGCGTAGCCACTGGATCATAAGCAACGCCGCAGAAATCGCAGGGCATCTGATTATTTGCGCTCACGAAACTATGTTAGCTAGCCAACGTCCTGCCAAGCCCTGCGGCGAGGATTCCAACAATTAGTGTCGCGAACATATTGGCAAGAAAGCGGCGAGGATGACGAAGATCCTTATTCAAATCAAGTGCAAAAGCCGACCAGGTTGTAAATGCGCCCGCAAAACCGATGCCTAATAGCGCCAACGTCTCTGAGGAAGCCTTCGAAATAATCCCTAGCAAAAAAGAGCCCGCCACATTAACAAGCAAAATACCACCGGGGAATGAGATGCGACTGCGAAATTGATGATCGACGTAATAGCGAAGCGGCGCGCCAAAGAAGGCGCCGAGTGCAACTAGCAGCGCAGTGCTCATGCAGCACCAGCTCTAATCACTCGAATTATTGCAAGGGAGAGGATTAACGAGGCAATTATGTAGAGACCTGCTTGGGCGAGCGTTAAGTCATACAGTAAAAGTGCGAAAGCGGAATACGTGGTAAATCCGCCAGAAAAACCTGAAATGAGAAATAAGCGCTGGTCAGTAGTGAGCGTGAGGCGATACGTACAAACCGCAGCAACAGCAACACCAAAGAGATTGACGATAAATGTTGCTAGGGCAATGTCCGAAAATATCTCATCGATTCCGTAACGAGAGAGCGCTCCAACAACCCCGCCAACTCCTACTAAGAAGAGATGGCGCAGGTGGAGCTGTTCCACTTAGGAAATATCCTCGCGCTTACGAATCTTCGAACCGAGCCAGCGAACTGGATCATATTTCACATCCACAACGCGCTCTTTCATCGGAATGATTGCGTTGTCGGTAATGCGAATATGTTCTGGACATACCTCGGTACAGCACTTCGTGATGTTGCACATACCAAGACCATGGTTCTCTTGCGCAGTTTGCTTCCGGTTTCGCAGCGTGTCTAGTGGGTGCATATCTAGCTCAGCGATACGAATGAAGAATCGTGGACCAGCGAACGACTTCTTATTCTCCTCGTGATCACGAATCACGTGGCAGGTATCCTGGCAAAGGAAACATTCGATGCACTTACGGAATTCTTGGCTCCGCTCAACATCAATCTGCTCCATCCGAGCCTCACCTGGCTTCAAGTTCGCAGGTGGTGCATAAGCAGGGATTTCCATCGCTTTTTTATAGTTAAACGAAACATCAGTTACGAGGTCGCGAATCACTGGGAATGCACGTAGCGGTGTTACCGTGATGGTCTCACCCTCTTCGAATGAGTTCATTCGAGTCATACAGGCAAGACGTGGCTTACCGTTGATCTCCATAGAGCATGAACCGCATTTACCAGCTTTGCAATTCCAGCGGACAGCAAGATCAGGAAGTTGGGTTGCCTGTACTCGATGAATCACATCAAGCACCACTTCACCTTCGTTGGCATCGACAGTAACAGTATGGAAATCGCCACCATCTTTATTTCCACGCCAGATGCGTAGCTTAATTGGACGTGCCATTAGTTGGACCCGCCTTTCACTCCGGCTAATTCATCTTCGGTGAAATATTTAGCCAACTCACTCTTCTCGAAAAGTCCAGCGAGTTCATCAGGAAGCATTTTCGCTCGCTCTTGGACACACTTCACACTAGTACCCTCGACGGAAGAGACGTTATTGACCTGACGCCACTTCGAATCCATCTTTGGGAAATCTTCTCGAGTATGACCACCGCGTGACTCTTCACGAATGAGTGCAGAGCGCGCCATACATTCAGAGACAAGAAGCATGTTCTCTAAATCGAGCGCAAGGTGGAAACCTGGATTGAACTCACGACCACCACTGACTGAAACGTTCTTGATTCGCTCCCTAAACTTTGCGAGTTTCTCAAGGGACTCTTCGAGTTCTTTCTTAGTTCGGATGATTCCAACGAGATCATTAGTCGTTTGCTGTAGCTCTTGGTGAATCGTGTAAGGATTCTCGCCACCAGTATTTGTGAAAGGCTCATTTAGTCGCTCTTGTGCGCGCTTGATTGTTCCTTCAGAGAGCGTTGGCTTAGCAGAGTTACCTTTGAGATACGCCACAGCGCCCATTCCGGCACGGCGACCAAAGACCAGGAGATCAGAGAGCGAATTGCCGCCCAGTCGGTTGGAGCCGTGCATACCGCCAGCAACTTCTCCCGCTGCAAAAAGACCTTCTAGCCCAACAGCTGCTGCCGTGTCGGGATCAACCTGTACCCCACCCATTACATAGTGGCAGGTTGGGCCAACTTCCATCGGCTGCTCAGTGATATCGACATCAGCAAGCTCCTTGAACTGATGCCACATACTCGGCAGACGACGCTTAATCTCCTCAGCCGGCAAACGCTTTGAAACATCGAGGAAGACCCCACCATGTGGTGAACCTCGTCCAGCTTTAACTTCGGAGTTGATTGCGCGAGCGACTTCATCACGAGGAAGCAGCTCAGGCGGACGGCGATTGTTCGCTTGATCCTTGTACCAACGATCTGCCTCTTCCTCAGTATCTGCATATTTATCTTTGAATACTTCCGGAATGTAATCAAACATAAATCTGCGACCTTCAGAGTTGGTCAGTACACCACCATCTCCACGGACAGATTCAGTTACCAAGATGCCTCGTACGGATGGCGGCCAGACCATTCCCGTTGGGTGGAATTGCACAAATTCCATATCAATCAATTTTCCACCAGCACGGAGCGCAAGCGCATGTCCATCGCCCGTTCCCTCCCATGAGTTACTGGTGACTTTAAAACTCTTTCCTATTCCACCAGTAGCCAGGACGACGGCGCCGGCTTCGAAGAGAATCTCTGAACCGTCTTCGCGACGATATCCATAGACACCCGCTGCCTTGCCATTCTCTACTAATACATCAGTGATGGTGACTTCGGCGAAAACGCGAATGTGTGATTCCATATCGCCATTGTTCTTACCATCTTGTTGTTGCAATGCGACGATTCTTTGCTGCATCGTGCGAATCAATTCCAAACCTGTGCGATCGCCTACGTGTGCAAGTCGTGGGTACTCATGTCCACCAAAGTTACGTTGCGAAATCTTTCCTTCTTTAGTGCGATCAAAGAGCGCGCCCCACATCTCAAGTTCCCATACGCGCTCTGGAGATTCTTTTGCGTGGAGTTCAGCCATCCGCCAGTTATTGAGGAACTTGCCACCACGCATCGTGTCACGAAAGTGCACCTGCCAATTGTCAGAGGAGTTGGCGTTACCCATCGCAGCTGCAATGCCACCTTCAGCCATAACGGTGTGCGCTTTACCAAAAAGTGACTTACAGATAATGGCGACTTTAAAACCCGCTTCGCGCGCTTCGACAGCAGCGCGAAGGCCTGCGCCACCAGCGCCAATTACGACAACATCATATGAATAGCGTTCGATACTCATGTCACATTCCTTAGAAGAAGAAGTAGTTCGTGATTGCACCAGTGGAAACTAACCGAACATATAGATCGGTCAGCGCTACACCAAAGAGTGAAATCCATGCGAACGTGGGGTGGTAGTGATTGAGCGTGGAAACATGCGTCCATAACTTGTAGCGAAGTGGATGCTTGGAGAAATGGCGAAGTCGTCCACCCACAGTGTGGCGGCAGGTGTGGCATGAAAGTGAGTAAAGCCAGAGCAGAACTGCATTCGTCAAAAGCACAAGCGTGCCAACGCTCATGCCAAAACCACCATCAGCGCCATGAAACGCTAAGAATGCGTCGTAGGTGAGAATGACGTTAAAGACCAAACCTGCATAGAAGAACCACCGGTGCGCGTTCTGCAGAATAAGTGGTTGCTTAGTCTCTCCCGTGTATTTTTTATGTGGTTCAGCAACAGCACATGCTGGTGGTGATTGCCAGAAGGAGCGGTAGTACGCCTTACGGTAGTAATAACAAGTAAGACGGAAACCAAGTGGGAAAATCAAAATCAAAAGCGCGGGAGAAATTACAAATCCCAATAATGACGATGGTGCAAGCGATCCAAATAGTTGTGAACCTGGAACGCATGCATCCGATAAACATGGTGAATAGAACGGTGAGACCAACTCACCTTTCTCAACAAAATAATGTTTATTCTCAAATGCGCGGAAAGTGGCATAGATGATGAAGCTGACCAGAACGAAAACAGTGATTGCAGGTTGAAGCCACCAACGATCCGTTCGAAGCGTTCGCTCTTTAATCGCCGCTCTATGTTCGGCATGTACTCCAGCCATGTGCCACCTACCCTGTGATCTCGTTATGAATACCCTCAATTTTCGCGCCTTTACTCCTATTCGCGCTATATAGAAGGGTGGAAAACGGCGCTATATAGAGGGTGAAGTTGCCCACAGGTGGCGCTCAGGTTTCGTGGAATTTCTGGCGGAGGGCGAGGGATTTGAACCCTCGAAGGTTTCCCTTGCCGGTTTTCAAGACCGGTGCACTCGGCCGCTATGCGAGCCCTCCACCGCAAAATCTACCCGATAGCAGATGGCTCCAGCGAATTTGCGCCCTACTGAAAGGCCCAGCCGCCATCGCACAGGATGGATTGACCAGTAATAAAGGCTGCATCGGGGCTGACAAGGAAGGCGACCAAGTTGGCGATATCCACTGGCATCCCTAACCGCTTTAATGATTGCGAATCAAGAATCATTCTATGTAGCGCAGCAACATCACCATAGGCAGCTTGATCCGGAGTGGTAATTGCGCCGGGAAGAATGGAATTCACTCGAATCTCTGATGGACCAAGCTCTCGGGCAAGCACTCTGCCTAATCCAATCAACGCCGCTTTCGCTGCGGTGTAATGGCTATTGCCTTCCATTCCTATCGATACTCGAATTGATGAGATATTTATGATGCTTCGAAAACTCCCCTCAATACTGTATTTATCGAAGGCTTTGCAGCAGAGAAAAACACCTTTGAGATTTGTGTCGGTAACTTCATCCCACGCCGCCTCATCTATCTCGCGAAAAGTAATTGCAGAGGCAACTGATGTTGCCGCGTTGTTGACTAACACCGATGGCGCTGCCAAATCGGCAGTCACTGCACTGAACATCTGCTCTACCTCAGCTGATTTTGATACATCGCACTGATAAATCTCTGCGCTACCACCGGCACGTCTGATCTCACTCTGCACATTTAGCGCATCGCTCTTCTCGCGCTCTGAGTAGTAATTGATCGCTACCGGGAAACCATCTGCAGCAAGCCGGAGCGCAATTGCCGCGCCGATATTCCGTGAGGCGCCTGTTACGACCGCGCTAGTTGGTGATGAGGTCACGTGCTTACTCTCTGATAAACCAGGCTGCGAAGCAAGGGCGTTACATTTTCCGCTATACGGAAGAGCTTCCACCCTCCGGTACATTTGGCGAACCGAAAGAACTGGCCAGGGGAGTCATGAGTTCAGCAGAGCGCGATCGAATTCAGGTCTTACAGAAGACTATGGACATTCTTACTGTGCTCGTTGAAGGCCCCGCATCCGTCCGTGATCTAGCAGAACGTACCGGAGTTACTAAGCCCGCGGTCTATCGAATCTTGCACACTTTGGAAGAGCGCAACTTTGTCACTCGCGATGAGAATAAACGGGAATACACGCTCGGCGAGTTTCTCACCGGGCTCTCGCACAAACATAATCAATCGGTAAATCTTCCACGACTTGTTACTCCATATATGGATGCACTGCTCAAAAAATTCGATGAGACGGTGAATCTGGGGATTCTCGATGGGAACAAGATCAAATATCTACACTCACTAGAGAGTAGTCAACGTCTTCGATCGGGCAATCCCCGAGAAGAGAAAGACAACGTCCACTCGACTGCACTTGGTAAAGCAATTCTTAGCACTTTTAGCGAAATTGAATTAGAGAAAGCTTTGCGAAAACTAGATTTGAAGTCGCAGACAGATAAGACAATCACCACCGAAAAAGATTTGGTCTCAGCTATCTCTCGTGCAAAGAAAATTGGTTTTGCCATTGATGATCAAGAGAATGAGCTGGGATCTCGATGTGTAGCAGTCGCAATCCGAGATAAGAGTGGCAAGGCGCTCTGTGCACTAAGTATCACGGGCCCTGCATCTCGTATGTCCACCGAAAAAATCAGAACTATCGGAGATAGCCTCAAAGTAGTCGCAAAACAATTAACCAGTAAACTTCAGTAAGAGGCCGTTCTCACTCAGGCAAGTTAAGCAACTCTTCAATGATCTGAGCTACACCATCATCATTACACTCTGGCGCAATTCCAGTAGCAATTGCGTGCGTTGCCGGGTGGCCAGTCTTCATGGCATACGAGCGGCCAGCCCATGCCAACATCGAGAGATCATTTGGGTTATCGCCAAAAGTCACTGCATCTTCTTTTGCTACACCCAGTTGTTCTGCAATTTTGCCTAACGTGCTCCCTTTACTCACCCCGTGAGCTGAGATCTCCAGTAATGATTCATGAGGATTGGAGTGGGTAACCGTTAAAAACTCCCCCACACTTGCATCTGCCAGTGCGAGCATCTCATCAGCTGAAACTTCTTCACTTTGACTACGTACAAGAAACTTGATTGCCGGCTGACTCAAGTGCTCTTCGATGAGTGAAACGCCGACATCATCTTGCCCCTTATCCCAGCGCGGGTTGTAACCCCGCTCGCGATGAAATCCATGAAAATTCTCGACTGCGAACGCGGCGTCAGGTATCACTTTCCGAAGCGCTGCTGCTCCCTTGATTAACTCTTCTGGATTGATCAGCCACGAATCGAGAATCTTCTCTTCACGAAAGTCATAGAGCAAAGCTCCGTTGCCACAGATTCCCGTGCCAAAATCGAATGCTTCGCGAACTTCCTTCATCCAACGAGGTGGGCGCCCGGTGACGAAGTAAATATGCACACCTAACGAATGCGCCTGTGAAAAAGCATCGATGGTACGCCGAGAGATTGGCCTATCGAATGGAACGATTGTTCCATCGAGATCAGTTCCGATTAACTTAGGGCGTCTCACTCCAGGATCACACGGGCTCAAAGCGAGATTTACCAAGGAAAGGCACGAGCGCCTTGGGGATGTTTACCGAACCATCAGCTTGTTGATGGTTTTCCAAAATAGCAACAATGATTCGTGGGATAGCGCACAAGGTGCCATTGAGCGTTGCGACTGGGCGCGTTCCGCTCTCATCTTTATATCGAATATTTAGACGCCTGCTCTGGAACTCGGTGCAATTCGAGGTACTGGTGACTTCTCGATATGCATTCTGAGTTGGAATCCATGCTTCGCAGTCGAATTTACGAACCGCGCTTGAACCGAGATCTCCGGTAGCAACGTCAATAACTCGGTACGGTATTTCGAGCGCATCTAAGAAATCCTTCTCCCAACCAAGTAACCGTTCATGTTCGGCGGCAGCATCTTCCGGTGCACAGAACGAGAACATCTCGACTTTATCGAATTGGTGGACTCGAATAATTCCCCGAGTGTCCTTGCCATACGTGCCAGCTTCTCGTCTGAAACAAGAAGAGAATCCGGCATACCGGAGTGGGAACTTTGTACTATCAAGAATCTCATCCATGTGATACGCCGCAAGTGGTACTTCACTCGTTCCAACAAGATAGAAATCATCTTCTTCGAGATGGAAAACATTCTCTGCTGCTTGCCCCAAAAATCCAGTGCCCTCCATAGCATGCGGTTTCACTAATACCGGAGGCACCACCGGAATAAAACCTGCAGCAACTGCCTTTGCCATTGCTAAATTAATAAGTGCGAATTCAAGGAGCGCTCCATTACCGGTGAGGTAGTAGAACCGCGAGCCGGAAACTTTTGCACCACGTTCGGTATCAATAGCACCAAGAATCTTCCCCAACTCCACATGATCGCGTGGTTCAAAAGCGAAAGTAGTTGGTTTGCCAATCTCTTCTAGAACGACAAAATCTGCTTCGCCACCGATTGGAGCACGTGTATCAGCGATATTCGCTAGCTCAGCTAGAACCTGGTCGGCTTCGGCTTCGGCTTGGGCGCGGAGCGCATCTGCATCTTTGACAGCAGCAGCGAGTTCCTTTGCCTTCGCCAGTAGCTGGTTCTTCTCATCACCCTTTGCGCCACCTATGCTTTTGGAGAGCGCATTCTGCTCCGCACGAACTCGCTCAAACTCAACAATTGCACTTCGACGTTTCTGATCGGCGGCAATGGCGACATCGACAATCTCAACGCTTCCACCACGTGCTCGCTGCGATTGTCGAACCACTTCTGGATTATCGCGAAGAAGTTTTAGATCAATCATTTAAGCACGCGCTCCTTTGCGCACTTCTTCCAGCCATTTCTCGGCAGACTTGAAAGCATCATCAGTCATACCTTTTGTTGAAGTAGGTTGAATTTTATCTGCACGTGGATATGAACCAAGGAATCGCACTTGCGCACAGATGCGATAGAGCGCTTTAAGCGCATCACCAACTCGTTCATCAAGGATATGACCCTCTGCATCAACGATGAAGTGATACTGCCCCAGTTCACTTCCGGTAGGGCGCGATTGTATGAACGTTAAATTGACGCCACGCACTGCAAACTCAGTCAAGATTTCCAGGAGCGCACCTGAGTGATCAGCAGAAATGAAGAGCGCTAACGAAGTGCGGTCATGGCCAGTTGGCGCAGGAATCATTCCAAGTTTAGAGACGACAACAAATCGAGTTACCGCTGCATCGCGATCGCCGATGTTCTGTGCAATGACTTCCAAGTCATAGTGTTGTGCCGCAATTTCAGCAGCGATTGCCGCATCGGCATCACCTTTTGCCACGCTCTCTGCACCAGCGGCTGTGGAATTTGTCATCACCACTTCAGCTCGGGGCAAATTCTTTGCAATGTATTCCCGACATTGCGCTTCAGCATGTGGATGTGTGGCTACCCGACGGATCTCTTTGATTGAGATCCCTGGTTTTACCATCAGCGCAAACGAGACTTGTAAAACGTTCTCCCCGATAATCATCAATGGTTCGCCAACCGCTAACTCATCGAGGGTGCGAGCAACTACCCCTTCTACCGAATTCTCAATCGGTACCAAGGCGAAGTCTGCGCTCCCCTGGCGTACCGCTTCGAGCGCTGCGGTCACATTGGCTGCTGGTTGCGCGCTATCGCCACTCTTTAATAAGGGCGTTAGCGCTGCCTCAGTAAAGGTGCCGGCGGGGCCGAGATAGGAATAGCGGGACATATAGAAAACTCTACGCGATATCGAGCGCATCAGGGGGGACTTGAGGCCCCGGGTAGCATTGCTAACTCAATGATTCATTAAGTAGTAGCGAAGGAAAGTGATTTGTGAGCCGGTATTTTCAGAGCGTTTCGCTCTCGGATGTTGGCTTACATCGCACCGAGAATGAAGATTCGGCGTGGGCGGGCGCAACAATTCTTGCCGTCGCCGATGGCTTAGGCGGTCATGCTGCCGGTGAGATTGCATCATCGTTAGCTATTCGCACTATCTCAGAGCTCGAGAAAAGTTCATTAACGGAACGAAATGCAGAGACAGTTGTTGTAGAGACTTTCCTCACCATCAATCAATCACTAGCGCAGAGAATTAAGAAGAAGAACGAGCTGCGCGGAATGGGCACAACGCTTACTGCGTTATTTCTCGGTAAAGAGAAACTCTTCTTGGCGCATCTGGGGGATTCGCGTGCTTATTTGTTACGCGATGGCAAAATCTCGCAATTGACTAAAGATCACACTGTTGTTCAGGAGCTTCTTGATCAGGGGCGAATCTCTCCCGATGAAGTCGATGGCCATCCGCAACGATCATTCATCACAAAAGCGCTGATGGGCGCCGATCAACACGAACGACCAGATTTCCATGAGATAGAGCATGTCGCTGGAGATATCTTTCTGCTCTGCTCAGATGGTCTGGTCGGTGTAGTGGAAGAGAAGAAAATCATCAAAAGTATCGCTACTCATGGCGTAACTGAGCAGACGCTCAACGAACTCAAAGATTTAGCATATATAAAAGGTGCGCCAGATAACTTAACCATTATTGTTGCCACGTTAAGTTCGAAAAAAGTTCCAACTCCAGGTTTTGTTGGCGCAGTCGAAAGTGGTGAGAAATGACCCGCATGCTTGCAAATCGTTATGAGGTGGGAGATCTCATCGGTGCCGGAGGTATGGCAGATGTTTTTCAAGGGCGCGACACAAGACTCTCGCGGCCGGTTGCTATCAAGATACTTCGAAGTGACTTAGCGCGTGACCCCGCTTTCTTGGCGCGATTTAGACGCGAGGCACAAGCAGCGGCTGGCTTAAATCATCCAGCAATTGTCTCGGTTTATGACACAGGCGAAGAAGGAACCGATCAGGGCGTCCTGCCATACATCGTCATGGAACAAGTAAATGGTAAGACTATTCGAGAAGTCATTCGAAGCGGCGAGCGCTTGCCAATTACCCGCGCTATCGCCGTTGTTCGCGGCATTTTAGAGGCGCTCGAATATTCCCATCGAAATGGGATTGTTCATCGCGATATCAAACCCGCAAACGTGATGATCACCAATGGTGGCGATGTAAAGGTTATGGATTTTGGTATTGCACGAGCGCTAGATGATGCGAGCGCGACTGTTACTCATGCGTGGACTGTTGTTGGAACCGCAAATTACCTTTCCCCAGAGCAGGCTCGCGGCGAAGTTGCCGATTCACGGAGCGACATTTATTCCGTTGGCTGCTTGCTCTATGAATTGATCACGGGTCGACCGCCATTCCTTGGTGACACACCCGTCGCTATTGCTTATCAACATGTATCAGCTGAATTCATTCCAGTTTCGCAGATGAACCCAGATTTGCCGACTGGAATCGACAACATAATCTCTGGTGCACTATCCAAAGATCCACTCGCGCGCTACCAAAATGCCCGCGAAATGCTCGACGATATAAACCGACTTGATCGTGGCGAAGAGGTTCAGAAGAAGATCAGAAATCCCAAACGTAGAAATCTAGTCATTGCTGGCGTGGTGGCTGCGATTGTCGTTCTCGCTTCAAGTGGGTATCTGATCTCGCGAATCCCGACACCCGTTTCGCTCATCACACTCTCTGATGTCTCTGGATTAACTGAATCGCAAGCGAAAGCAGAACTCACTGGCTTTACTATTGTTGTAGAACGCGCCCCAGATCCGCGAGTTCCAATAGATCGAGTCGCATCACAAACTCCAACTGCCGGTACCAAAGTAGAGCCAGGTAGTCAGGTTCAAATCATTCTTTCAGATGGGCCAGGAAAGACGTCAATTCCTACCACGCTTATTGGAACCACAATTGATCAGGCGAAGATCATTCTTGATGGTTCAGGCTTAGTGTTAGCAAAGACCAATCCTGTCGAATCAAGTGAGGCGCCAGGAACAATTGTTGGTGTAATCCCAGAGCCAGGTTCCACTGTCGCTGCTGGAAGTGGCGTCGTACTTAATATCGCAAGTGGAAAAGTATTCGTTCCTGATGTTATTGGCGCCTCTAAAATCCAGGCGACAACTATTTTGATTCAAGCTGGGTTCATTCCTAATGTCATTGAAACCCAAGATGCAGATCAACCAAGTGGAGTAGTGCTCGCGCAAGCTCCAGCCAGTGAAGAATCCGCAAAAATCGGATCCTCTGTGACAATCACTGTAAACACCTATAAGGCTGAACCTGGTGCTGGAGTTGCGCCAAGTCCAAGTCCTGGCGCAAGTTAAAACTATCTTCCGATTACAGGCGCAAGTCCTTGTGATTTAGCAAGTGCGCTCTTGTCACCACACACTGTTAGCCAATTAGCAAGGAGCTGGTGACCACCTTCAGTCAGTACCGACTCTGGATGGAATTGCACACCATGTATTGGCAAGGATTTATGACATACCGCCATTACAACGCCAGAATCTGTCCAACCTGTTATCTCTAGCTCTGAATCTTCTGCTGAAATCGAATCACGCTCGATAGCCAGAGAGTGATATCGCGTTGCTGTAAAACCATCTCGTAGCCCGTGTAATACACCTTTATCGTTGTGATGCACCTGCGATGTTTTGCCATGTAGTAGCTCTGGTGCGCGCGAAACTATTCCACCAAATGCAACACCGATTGCTTGATGGCCTAAGCACACACCAAGAAGTGGGATGGCGTTTGCTGCGCAGAACTTCACTAATTCGATGCTTACGCCCGCTGCTTCTGGAATTCCTGGACCAGGTGAGATCAATACCCCGTCATAATTACGCGCATCAGGCACGCTCACTTCATCATTACGTAAGACTGTGCACTCGGCGCCCAATTGCGCTAAGTACTGCACAAGATTGAAGACAAAGGAATCGTAGTTATCGACTACGAGAATCTTGGTCGCCATGTGCCTATCCTGCCCGAGTGGGGTAGACTTCCTCACATGCCAAAGTCACGGATTCGCAAAAGAGAGAAGCAGTACGTTCCCGATAAGGTGGCAAACGCGCTTCCGGAACCGAAAGAGAGCCCAAAGTGGCTTGTCCCTGCGATGTTGACCGGATTTCTCCTTGGCTTGGCCTGGATCGTTGCCTATTACATCTCCCAGACCCGCTACCCCATCCCTAACATCGGGGCCTGGAACATGGGTATCGGCTTTGGTCTAGTAGGAATCGGCTTCGCCCTCGCTACTCGTTGGCGCTAACCTCTAATTACACGTATGTAATTATCCACTCTGTGGGTATCTCCTGTGGATAACTATCTCCAGCAGGATGTTAGGAGATGGTCACGGAGTTAATGGTGACCGGATTCTTCGGACGATCCTGAGCGCCAGTCTCAACCTCGCCAATCGCATCCACAACCGCCTGGCTCGCGGCATCTGTAACCTCGCCAAAGATTGAGTGCTTGCGGTTGAGCCATGTGGTGGGCGCAACGGTAATAAAGAATTGTGAGCCATTAGTGCCCGGTCCGGCATTTGCCATGGCAAGCAGATACGGGCGATCGAAGACTAGCTCTGGGTGAAACTCATCAGCGAACTTATATCCCGGTCCTCCAGTGCCATTACCAGCTGGATCGCCACCTTGAATCATAAATCCAGAAATAACGCGGTGAAATATCGTGCCGTCATAGAGATTATCTTTGCTTGTCTTACCACTCTTTGGATGAGTCCACTCACGTTGTCCGCTCGCTAACTCCACGAAATTGGCCACAGTCTTTGGCGCGTGATGCGGAAATAGATCGATGACGATGTCACCCATATTGGTGTGCAGCGTTGCTTTTTCGGCCATATGAACTCTCCTCAAATACTCAGTTGGTAAAGAGTAACGTGAGATTCTCGAACTCACAATCTGCAAACAAGACGCCTTCAAGAGTTCAGCTTGACTCTGCCTAGCAGTAAAATTCCATGTCCGTGAAATAAAAGAGGAAGCGATTCAATGACCGAACGCTGGCGTTATGACGTCGTGAAGAAAATCGGCAACATTGAAATCCGTAAATTCCATCCAAGCGTCTTCGCAGATGTCACGGTGCACTCCCCATTTAACATAGCTGGTAATCTTGGATTCCGACCATTGGTCACGTACATCTCGCAAAACCAGATCGAAATGACTGCACCAGTTCTGCAAGAACAAGTGGGTGAACATTCATGGGTTGTCTCTTTTGTGATGCCAGAAGGAACCCAAATCTCTGATTTACCGTTACCAAAAAATTCTGAAGTAAAACTTCGACATGTTCCCGAACATTTGGCGGCGGCGCTATCGTTTGGCGGATTTAGCTCATGGAAAACAATTGCAACAAAAGAGAAAGAGCTACGTGAAAGTTTAGATCGCGCAGGTATTGCAGCTGTGGGTTCTATTCGTATCGCGAGATTTGATCCACCGTGGAAGCCCGGCTTCCTACGACATAATGAAGTAGTAATTCCTTGTGGAGACTAGGGGAATCGAACCCCTAACCCCCTGCTTGCAAAGCAGGTGCTCTACCAATTGAGCTAAGTCCCCGTATTCAGGTTATTCAGGTTATTCAGGTATGAAATTATTCGGTGTTATAACTCCTCTGAATCTTCCAAAGAATCTTCAGCGCTAGTCATATCCAACCAGTTTTCTTCTTCATTTTGTACTTGCTTGAAACGTTTGAAGAGTGCATACCCTCCAGCGCCAACAGCAAATAGTGCCAGAAGTTTCTTGAACATCTGACCACCACCTGCCTTTCTTGCTCACTACTGCGTGGGCCTAGGTGGACTTGAACCACCGACCTCTTCCTTATCAGGGAAGCGCTCTAACCAGGCTGAGCTATAGGCCCATTTTCAGTAGAACCGGAAGGGTACCCCAAGGTTTTAGCCCGAGGCTAATCCGCTCTCAACTGCTTGCTCTACTCGTCATCTCCCTCGGCATTACGCGCGATGGACACCACAACTGTCTCAGGATCGAGATTGACCAGGCGAACTCCCATGGTGTCGCGCCCGGTCTGCCGGACTTCATCAACTCGAGTCCGCATCACAGTTCCAGCTGACGTTATCGCGAGCACCTCATCTACTTCAGTGACAATTAGCGCACCGACAAGAACTCCGCGCGATGCTTCATCAACCTTCGCTGCTTTAATTCCTAAACCACCGCGTCCCTGTGGTCGATATTCGATAACAGGTGTGCGCTTTGCAAAACCGCCATCTGTTGCTGTGAAGACGTAGGCGTTAGCAACATCCGAAACAGAGGTCATTGCCAGAAGTTCATCACCGGCACGGAACTTCATTCCGATTACACCACTGGTTGCTCGACCCATTGGACGAAGTGATTCATCATCTGCTGTGAAGCGAAGTGACATGGCATTCTTTGAGACCAACAAAATGTCATCAGTCTCGCCAACAAGAACTGCCGACACCACTTCATCACCTTCGCGAAGGTTGATAGCAATCAATCCGCCAGAACGGTTTGAGTCATACTCATCAAGGGGTGTCTTCTTTACAAGCCCTGACTTAGTAGCAAGGACAAGATACTTCGCTGCGTTGTAGTTCTCTATTGCGAGGACTTGCGCGATCTTTTCATCAGGTTGGAAAGCCAGAAGGTTCGCAACGTGCTGTCCGCGCGCGTCCCGTCCTGCCTCAGGAAGTTCATGTGCTTTCGCGCGATAGACCCGGCCTTTATTGGTGAAGAAAAGAATCCAATGGTGGGTAGTTGTAACGAAGAAGTGTTCAACGATGTCATCTTGCTTCAGCGCAGCACCGCGAACACCACGGCCGCCGCGACGTTGGGATCTGTACAAATCCGCTTTAGTTCGCTTGGAGTAACCGCCACGGGTAATAGTGACAACCACATCTTCTTGTTTAATGAGATCTTCTGCAGCGAAATCTCCTTCAGCTGCAATTATCTGAGTCCGGCGGGTATCTCCATATTTTGCGGTGAGCTCGGCCAGCTCAGTAGCGACTATCTCGCGTTGCCGCTTGGGGCTTGCCAAGATCTCATTTAGTTCGATGATTTCCTTCATAATCGCGTCATATTCATCTTGAATCTTCTGTCGCTCAAGGGCTGCCAAGCGACGAAGTTGCATATCCAAGATTGCATTCGCTTGAACCTCGTCGACATCAAGAAGCTTCATTAACCCCGAGCGAGCATCGTCTGTGCTCTCACTCTTTCGGATTAAAGCGATTACTTCATCAAGTGCATCAAGAGCCTTTACATAACCACGAAGGATATGGGCGCGTTTCTCTTTTTCAGCAAGACGATACTTGGTACGTCGCACAATCACTTCAATTTGGTGATCGATGTAGAACTTCACAAATTCATCAAGACGGAGCGTGCGTGGCACGCCATCAACAAGGGCGAGCATGTTCGCGCCAAAAGTCTCTTGAAGTTGGGTGTGCTTGTAGAGGTTATTGAGCACTACCTTCGCGACCGCATCTTTTTTCAGGACGATAACTAGTCGTTGTCCAAGACGCTCATTACCTTCATCGCGCACATCAGCGATTCCTGCGACTTTTCCATCTTTAACAAGGTCTGCGATCTTCAGCGCCAAGTTATCCGGGTTAACTTGATACGGAAGTTCGCTGATGACTAAGCAATTTCGATTGTTAATCTCTTCAACTTCAACTACTGCCCGCATTGTGATCGATCCACGACCAGTTCGGTACGCCTCTTCGATACCGCTTCGGCCAACGATAAGGCCTTTCGTTGGGAAGTCTGGACCCTTAACAACAGTTAAAAGTTTCTCAAGGAGCTCTTCTGGCTTTGCGTCAGGATTCTGCAGCGACCACTGAATACCTTCAGCGACTTCATTGAGGTTATGTGGTGGGATGTTCGTTGCCATACCGACAGCAATTCCTGCGCTGCCGTTGACGAGTAGATTTGGAAATCTACTTGGCAGAACTACTGGTTCTTGTGAGCGGCCATCGTAATTATCGGTGAAATCAACGGTCTCTTCATCGATATCGCGCATCATCTCGATTGCAAGCGGTGCAAGGCGCGCTTCGGTATACCGCATTGCAGCTGCCGGATCGTTACCGGGAGAACCGAAGTTTCCGTTGCCATCAACAAGCGGGTACCGAAGGGACCATGGCTGCGCCAAGCGGACCAATGTGTCGTAAATAGCCGAGTCACCATGTGGGTGGTAATTACCCATGACATCACCGACAACGCGAGAGGATTTGTAATAACCCTTATCTGGGCGATATCCCGCATCAAACATCGCGTAAAGAACCCGTCGATGGACTGGTTTTAAACCATCGCGCACATCTGGAAGAGCGCGACCCACAATCACGCTCATCGCATAATCGAGATAGCTGCGCGCCATCTCTACTTGAAGATCGACTAACTCAATCCGATCTGACGTATTCTCCACTGGTCACACTCCTTTCCTTTATCGAGATTAAATATCCAAGAACCGAACATCTTTTGCATTGCGCTGAATGAAATTACGACGCATCTCAACATCCTCACCCATTAGAACTGAGAAGAGATCATCGGCAGCGACAGCATCTTCCAGCGTGACACGAATGAGCACGCGAGTATCAGGGTCCATCGTGGTATCCCACAATTCTTTTGCAGGCATCTCGCCTAAGCCTTTGAAGCGCTGAATGCCATCTTCTTTTGGTAATCGCTTACCACCATCAAGACCAATTTTGATAAAAGCATCGCGCTCTCGATCAGAGAATGCATATTGCGGTTGTTCCTTTCCGCCCCATTTCAATTTATATAGCGGGGGTTGCGCAAGGTAAACGTATCCACCTTCAATGAGCGGACGCATGAAACGGAAGAGCAGTGTTAACAACAACGTACGAATATGTTGGCCATCAACGTCGGCATCAGCCATCAAGACAATTTTGTGATAACGAAGTTTCGCTATATCAAATTCGTCATGCACACCTGTGCCTAAAGCTGTGATTAACGCCTGCACTTCATTATTTTGTAATACCCGATCAATTCGAGATTTCTCAACGTTCAGAATCTTTCCGCGAATGGGCAGAATGGCCTGGAACTTTGAATCGCGGCCGCCCTTAGCCGAACCGCCTGCCGAATCTCCCTCAACGATATAGAGCTCGCACTTCTCAGGCTCAGTCCACTGGCAATCTGCCAATTTTCCAGGCATGCCGCGCCCTTCGAGCAAACCTTTACGCGAACGGGAGAGTTCCCGCGCTTTTCGCGCGGCTACACGAGCGGTTGCTGCATCAATACATTTGCGGACGATATCTCGACCTTCAGACGGATTGGCAGCAAACCAATCGCCCAACTTGTCGTTAACAATCTTCTGTACAAATGTCTTGGCTTCAGTGTTACCAAGTTTTGTCTTCGTTTGACCCTCAAATTGTGGCTCTCCAATTTTCACGGAGACAATTGCGGTCAATCCTTCGCGCACGTCATCGCCAGTGAGTCGATCTTCACGTTTTTTGATTAATCCCCACTCTTCGCCATATTTATTTACGATAGAAGTGAGCGAGGCGCGAAATCCCTCTTCGTGGGTGCCGCCCTCTTGAGTGTTGATTGTGTTCGCGAATGTATAAACAGATTCTGTATAGCCTGCGCTCCATTGCATAGCGATTTCTGCAGAGATCTTTAATTTAGAATCTTCGCTTTCAAAATTAATAACATTTTTATGTGCTTCGCCTTTTGTCGAATTTAAATGGCGAACAAAATCTGAAATACCGCCATCGTATTTGTACACAACTTTGAGTGGTTCGCCTTTATCGTCGACGTGGCCGGCGCGCTCATCAGTTAATGTGATGGTGAGCCCACGATTTAAGAATGCCATTTCGCGAAAACGTGTTGAGAGAATTTCGAAAGAAAAAATAGTGGTATCGAAAATTTCTGCAGAAGGCCAGAACGAAACTTTCGTTCCGTTATTCTCAGAAGCGCCAACACTTTTCAATGGTGCATCTGGAACACCTAACGTGTAACTTTGGAAATATTTAGATCCATCGCGTTCGATTTCAACATGAAGTGTGGTGCTGAGCGCATTAACAACAGATGCACCAACACCATGGAGTCCGCCAGAGACTGAATACCCGCCTCCGCCAAATTTTCCACCCGCGTGCAACACGGTAAACACGACTTCAGCAGCAGGCTTACCTTCACTTGCGACGATGTCGACAGGAATACCTCGACCGTTATCGTGAACGCTTACGCCACCATCACGAAGTAACGAGATGTTGATCTGGGTGCAATGTCCGGCGAGCGCCTCATCGACAGAGTTATCGACGATTTCGTAAACAAGATGATGTAGGCCGCGCTCTCCCGTAGAGCCGATGTACATGCCCGGACGTTTACGAACCGCATCCAGACCTTCGAGGACTTGGATCGCGCTAGCGTCATAACCGCTTTTACTGCCCTTCGGTTGTGAGCTCTCAGCCACCGGGTGAACCGCCTTATCGCCTCGCTTGTGGCCCCTAATAGGACCGCAGCCCCCAATCCTAGGGGATTTTTGGGAGCGCTATCCCCTAAAAAAGTACCTGGTAGCGCCGTAGAGCGATTGACCCCCCAAATCTAGTGAGGGGCTACCCGTAGGTGTCCCGGGGGCCGCGCCCACCTTTGACGCTCCACCCGCCTTTTCGCCAGGAAGGGGCCTGCGGTCCTTTGATCTGTAGCTCCCGAACCTCAAATCCACCCTGCGCTAATGCCGTGATGATCTGCTGATCGATCAACCGCAACTGAGTTGCCCATGCGGTGCTCTCCGCGCTCACAGCGAGCACGCCGTCGGAAAAGGTAATCGGCTGCACATGATCGGCAATCTCGCTGCCTACTAATTCACTCCATCTAACGAAGAGATCGCTATCTTTCACTCGTTCGCGCCAGCCACGAGCATCGATTAATTCCGCAAGCGACTCGTTGAGTAACTGTGGCCCTTGATACTCCGCCTCGCTCGCACCGCCATCATTAACCGAACCAGAGCGTCTTGATCCAGACTTGTCTTGCTCTCGCTTAAATCTGTTGGAGCGGCGACGCGCAGCGGCAAGAAGTGAACGCGCTAAATCTCGATTCTCGCTCATTTACTCGCGCACGCTCCCTTCATGAACGTAGATCCTTCGATCGGAGAACTCGCTTGGTAAATCTGCCTCGACTGCTGCTGTGACAAGAACTTGCTCCGATGAATCGATTAACTCAAGAAGTGCGCCTCTGCGCAAACTATCCAACTCAGCGAAGACATCGTCAAGTATTAATATTGGCTCGCTCGCCTCACCCATGCTCTCATCAGATAGCAATCGATATGAACCCATCCGAAGCGCAAGAGCATATGACCACGATTCACCTTGGCTTGCATAACCTTTTACCGGCGTTGGGCCGAGCGCCAATACTAAATCATCTCGATGTGGTCCGATAAGTGTTACACCGCGCTCTATCTCAGCCCGACGAAGAGTGGGCAACACCGACATAATTTCTTGCTCTAATTCAGCAGCGCTTTTTCCCTGCAGCTCTTGCGAACTCTTATATGTCGCACTAATTGCATCGCCTGACGATATTCGCTGATATGCAGCAACAACATGGGGCATGAGATCTGCAATAAGTTGGAGGCGGGCGGCGATCACTTGCGCGCCGAAACGCGAGATGTGTTCGTCCCAAGGAGCTAAATCTCGCTCGTGTGGTCGGTTTTTCAATAACGTGTTCCGTTGTTTGAGTGCCTTCTCATAATCAGCGATTACACCTGCGTATCGCGGAGTGCGTGAGATCAATAAGGTGTCAAGAAAATCTCTTCGCTCAGTTGGATCGCCTTTAACTAATGAGAGATCTTCAGGAGTAAAGAGGATTGCGCGAAGATGGCCGAGTAGTTCGCGCGTAGAACGCACTGGCTGTTGATTGATGCGCGCACGATTAGCCTTTCCTTGGTTGATCTCAACCTCGAGTAGCTCTTCTCGCCCGGCAGTATTTACCTTTGCGCGGATGTAAGCCTTTTCATGCTCTAAGCGAACTAATGGATTATCTGAGGATGTCCGATGTGATCGTAGGTAAGCAAGAAAGCCAATTGATTCGACGATGTTGGTTTTACCCTCGCCGTTGCTTCCGATAAACGAAGTGATTCCTGGGCGCAGCTCTAACTCTAAATTCTCGTAGGAACGATAATTAGTGAGATGTAAATATGAGAGGTACACAGATTATGAGGCGTACCGCATAGGCATAAGTAGATAACGGTAACTCGTATCGCTCTGACCATCAGCGCTTTCGCGTCCCGAGAGAACTGCCGGCTTACTTGGCCCGGTAAATGCCATATCAACATAAGCGGCACCAAGAGCAGAGAGGCCATCGACTAAATATGTTGGGTTAAACGCGATGGTGAAACCTTCACCATCGAAGGCAATCTCTAACTCCTCTGTTGCAGATGCTTCCTCGCCAGCGCCTGCCTCTAAAGTAAGAGATCCTGGCGCGAATGTCAGGCGCAATGGAATTGTTTTATCGGCAACTAACGCAACACGTCGAACTGAATCAAGAAGCGGTGCTACTTCAATGATTGCTGTAGCGCTTCGTTCACTTGGTAAGAGGTGGCGGTATGGCGGGAAAGTTCCATCGAGCATTCGAGATGTCATGGACTTTCCTACTGTAGAAAACCCAATTAAACGCTCCTGAGCGTTTGGTGCGGCAAGCGCAAGACTTACTTGGGCGCTTCCAACAAGTGATTTTGATGCATCATGCAATGTGCGTGCACGAATTAGCGCAGAGGCGCTTGCCCGGGGGGCTTCCCAATCTAATTCTCGAACAGCAAGACGGTAACGATCTGTCGCCGCGAGGGTTAATTTATTCTCTTCGATCTCGACATGAACTCCTGTGAGCACTGGGAGTGAATCATCTTTACCTGCAGCAATCGCTACTTGATGAACAGCTTCAGCAAATACTTCGCCGGTTAGTCGTCCTGTTTCAGATGGTAATTCAGGAAGATTTGGATAATCACTAACTGGAAGTGTGGGGAGAGCGAATTTTGCAGATCCTGATACAACACTTACTCGACTTCCCTCTAATGAAATAGTTACTGGTTTATTAGGAAGTGATTTCGCAATATCAGAGAGCAACCTTCCTGATACTAGAACCTTTCCTTCTTCTTTAACATCAGCGTTAACTGTTGCTTTAGCCGAAGTTTCTAAGTCATAACCAGAAAGATGCACACCATTCTTCTGAGCATCGATAACCACTCCAAGAAGTACAGGCATGATTGGTCGTGAGGAGAGTGATCGAGATACCCACACAACACCATCGGAGAGCGCATCGCGCTCGACTACAAATCTCATCCCAAACTCACTCTCTCAAAAGATGTTCCCTATCTTCCCTTACTCAGTAGTAAAAGGGCTATCTCACCAGTGATCGCTGGTTATACCCAGATCAGCGCGAGGCGGTAAATTTTTTATATGTAAAGATAGAGAGATAGTAATAGGAGTAACTGGTGTGGATTCTGGGGAAAAGGGGTATTTCCGCAGGTCAGAGTGGAATTCCTACCCACCCTCAGTTGTGGATAAATCGGTGGATAATGTGGAGAAGTAGGAGTGGGGCGGGTTGTGGCGAATCTTTCCCACACGGGAAACTCTCAAGGAGGGGTTTACCCCCAAGGTTATCCCCAAGTGTGGAACGCGCGAAATGTCCGAATTTATCCCTGGCTACGAGCCTGTTGACGGATTCTGTTGGTGAGCTCGGTGACTTGGTTGTAGATCGAGCGACGCTCAGCCATGAGTTGGCGGATCTTTCGATCGGCATGCATCACGGTGGTGTGGTCGCGACCACCAAAGGTCTGGCCGATTTTTGGCAGTGATAGATCTGTGAGTTCACGGCATAGATACATCGCTACCTGGCGGGCATTTACCAATGCTCGCGAACGTGATGTGCCACAAAGATCATCAATGGTGAGACTGAAATATGCAGCGGTCTGAGCCATGATGGTTGCGCCGGTGATTTCTGGGCCCGACTCATCAGGAATGAGATCTTTGAGCACGATTTCTGCAAGGGATAAATCGACGCCCTGTCGATTAAGGCTTGCGAACGCCGTTACTCGAATTAGCGCGCCTTCGAGCTCGCGAATGTTCGTTGAGATTTTGCTGGCAATGTATTCAAGAACGTCATCAGGTGCATTGAGTCGATCTTGCGCTGCCTTTTTACGAAGAATAGCGATACGTGTCTCAAGCTCAGGAGGTTGGATATCAGTTATCAAACCCCACTCGAATCGAGAGCGAAGTCGATCTTCCAGCGTTGCCAATTGTTTCGGTGGTCGATCGCTACTGATGACAATTTGTTTGTTGGCGTTGTAGAGCGTATTGAAGGTATGGAAAAACTCTTCCTGAGTCCGTTCTTTATTCTCAAGGAATTGAATATCATCAACGAGGAGTAAATCGACATCTCGGTAGCGTTTTTGGAAGACCGCCGATTTGTCATCGCGAATTGAGTTAATAAAATCGTTGGTGAACTCTTCGCTCGATACATAACGAACACGTAGGTTTCCATAAAGTTCTTTTGCGTATGCGCCAATTGCATGCAGCAAGTGGGTTTTACCTAAACCTGATTCACCATAAATAAAGAGCGGGTTATAAGCCTTGCCCGGAGCTTCAGCTACTGCAACGGCTGCCGCATGCGCGAATCTATTCGATGAGCCAATAACGAATGTTTCAAAGATATAGCGCGGATTCATACTCATCGCGCCTGACTCAGATGGAACTGTTGGCTCTGCGCTTCGTCCAGTACCTGGGCGCGGTTGTTCGATTTCAGTAATGACCTCGCCAGGTTTTTCATTTTCAAGAGTTTCATCAATTGTCACTGCAACGCGAACTTCTCGACCTAACTTGGTACTTAAAACATCAGTGATAATTGATCGAAGACGAGTTTCCAAAACATCTTTTGCGAAAGCATTCGGCGCAGCAACAAGTAGTGTGGTACTTCCATTGCTATCAATCAGACCCATTGGTTGAGTCAGTTGCAAGAACGCGCGATGTTGCGGTGAATCGGTAGCGATGAGCGAAATTGCGCTCTGCCATAGCTCTGGTAGGTGACCCTCGAGGAGCGCGCTCTCATCTGCCATTTGGAATCCTTTCCACACCGGTTACCCACCGGTTATCCCCAAAGATATCCACAGGCTGTGGGCTATCTCGTGGATATTTGTCCGAAATGCACCTATATCTACCGGGGAAAGTAGCTTCCGCTGTGGAAGAAGGCAGACCCTATTCGGGGTTGTGGGAAAAAGCAACTAGTTATCCACAACTCTAAACTCAGAGTTTAGGGCTCTCCGGAGGTACTCCCCTCAGAGGTGCTCCGGGTTTGACCGCAGCGCCCCCACTTCCGTACCGTTTACCTCCTGCACGATCGATCACGGGCGTAACCGCTCGAGTAATTGTGCCAATGACACTTCCTCGACCTTTAGGAGATACACGTGAAGCGGACCTTTCAACCAAATAATCGCCGTCGGGCCAAGACCCATGGTTTCCGCGCTCGCATGTCAACTCGTGCTGGTCGCGCTGTACTAGCTGCGCGTCGTGCCAAGGGGCGCCTGCGCATCTCGGCATAAGTACTCGCGTAGTCGGCGGGTCTGATGTTGGCGCAGCACAATCGTCTGCGTAAAGCGAGCGAGTTCGCACTCGCTACTAAAGGCAAGCGGGTAGCAGGAGAGAATTTTCTGCTCTATGTCGCAACACCACAACATGGTGAGCGATCTGGGGCACCGGTGAAGGTGGGCCTCATAGTGGGAAAGAATGTAGGCAATTCGGTAGTTCGGCACCGCGTCTCACGACAGATACGCCATGCCATTGCCCCACATCTTGAAAAATTCTCTGACGGTACGTTCCTGCTCTTTCGCGCTCATCCAGGAGCGGCAAAGAGCGCAGAGGGCAATCTCAGTGGCGAGATCTCAGCGCTAGTCGCCAAGTATTTCTCGGTGGCTCGATGATCACCGTAATTCGCATGTATCAAAAGTGGATTTCGCCAGCTTTCCCGGCGCGCTGTAAGTATTACCCCACATGCTCGGAGTACGCGGTACTGGCAATTCGGAGCAAAGGTTTCGTTATCGGAAGCGCATTAGCGTTCTGGCGTTTACTTCGGTGCAACCCATGGTCAATGGGAGGAATTGATTACCCGCCAGGTGGTAAAGAGTTGCTAATGAATAATCAACAACAGCGAAGAAAGGCGAGTAAATAGTGGGTATTTTCAATCCGCTTTATGATGCGATTTCCTGGGTCATTCTACGTTTTCATGCTCTGTTTGAACCTTTATTCGGAGCAGATAGTGGAGTTACGTGGTCGCTAGCCATCATCTTCCTTGTTGTGTTGATTCGAATTATTTTGATCCCACTCTTTGTGAAACAGATCAAAAGTCAGCGCGCATTAACAGTGTTGCAACCGGAGATGAAAGCAATCCAACAGAAATATAAAGATGATCGCCAAAAGCAATCTGAAGAGATGATGAAGCTGTACAAGAAACATGGCACTAATCCATTGGCATCATGTTTCCCACTGCTTGCCCAAGCGCCGATTTTCTTTGCGCTCTTCACCGTGTTAAATGGAATCGCTCAAGATGTCCCACGAGGAGTTCTTACTGAAGCAGATGTAGATAGCGCAGCGAACGCAAGTTTCTTCGGTGCTCCGATTGCGGCAACCTTCTTGATGGGTGCGAACGATATCGAGAAACTTGGTGGGTCTCCCGCTACGGTAAAAGCAATCACACTTGTCATGATTTTGTTGATGTCTGCATCAACATTTATTACTCAGAAACAGTTGATGACAAAGGGTATGCCGAAGAATGACGGCCAACCAAACATGATGTTGCAACAACAGAAAATTCTGTTGTACTTATTCCCAATTATTTTTGCAGTAACTGGAATTAACTTTCCGGTTGGTGTTTTGTTGTATTGGTTGACTACAAATCTTTGGACGATGGGCCAACAGTTTTATGTGATTAAACGGAATCCAACGCCAGGATCGCCGGCGTACTTTGAGTTAGAGGCAAAGCGCGCGAAAAAGAGCGGAGTAACGCAATCCGATGATGTGACTAATAACGGTTCAGTGGCTGTGGAAGAGCCAGGTGCGGATGGAACCGGGAGCGATGTGAAGGGGCAGCGCGTGCAGCCCAAGCGAGATAAAAAGAAGAAGAAACGATAGCTAGAAAGCGACAAATCACCGCAATATATGACAAATAACTGTATTTACCCCAGATTGGGGAGGTAGGAGAGGGTATGAGCGAGAAGAGCCTAATTGCACGGTTGGAAGAAGAGGGCGATCGGGGTGCGGATTACTTAGAGGCGCTCTTAGATATTGCTGACTTGCCAGGGGATATCGATATTGATGTCGAGAATGATCGGGCAGCCTTGGCCATCGTTGGCGGGGAACTGACCCATCTCATAGGACGAGAGGGCGAGGTCCTTGAGGCGCTCCAGGAGTTAACTCGAATGGCAGTGCAACGCGAGACCGGTGATCGCTCGCGATTAATGCTTGATATTGAGGGTTTTCGGGCGAAGAAGCGCGATGAGCTGCGGGCCTTAGCTGAGAGCACTGCAGAAGAGGTAAAGAAAAGCGGGGTAGCTATCGCCCTAAAGCCAATGAATGCCTTTGAGCGAAAAGTGATCCATGATGCAATTGGCGAGCTTGGCCTCAGCAGCGAATCAGAGGGTGAAGAGCCAGAGCGCCATATTGTGGTTCTCCCTGCCTAATTGATGACCCCGGAAGTACGTGTTTCACGGGAAACCTTCGCTCGCTATGCGGAAATTCTTCAAGGAGCTGGGGTGGAGCGTGGGTTAATTGGCCCTCGTGAAGGGGAGCGGATTTGGGAGCGTCATATCTATAACTGCCTCCCGGTAGCGACCCTAATTCCTGCACACGCGAAGGTCATCGATATTGGAAGTGGGGCAGGGCTACCCGGAATCGTTCTGGCCTTAGCCCGACCTGATATCTCAATCCTCCTGTTGGAGCCGCTGGAGCGACGCGCAACCTTTCTCCTCGAGGTAATAGATGAGTTGGGGCTCACCAATGCGCGAGCGGCTCGGGGAAAAGCTGCAGATTTCCAAGGGAAATTTGATGTTGTGACCGCTCGGGCCGTCGCTCCTATGGATCGACTCCTCGCCTGGAGTTGGCACTTACTCGCCCCTGGCGGCCGGATTCTGGCGATGAAGGGGGAGCGAGCGGGCGAAGAGTTAGCCCATACCCCGCTCTCACGCTACACCGGGGCTTCTGGTGAAATCCTGGAACCTACCCTTCCCACCGGTGGATGCAAGGTGATTTCTATAGCAAAGGCTGGTTAACTGCGCTCTATGAGCGCCGCCGTTTCCCGTGAAACCAAAGCGGTTATCGGCACTCGCCGCCTCAGAGAGGCGATGGCCCCGCTCCCCAGAACGCGTGTAATTACGGTAGCTAATCAAAAAGGCGGGGTTGGTAAGACCACTACTGCGGTAAATATCGGAGCTGCGCTCGCTATGGGCGGGCTAAAGGTTCTTCTCATCGATTTAGATCCGCAAGGAAATGCCAGTACTGCCTTCAACGTCGCTCATGACGAAGGAATTCCAGGTAGTTATGAGGTGTTGGTCGCTGGCGCTTCGCTAGCTTCAGTAAAGCAGCGCGCCGAGGGGTACCCACACCTCGATGTCGTTCCCGCCGGAGTGGATCTTGCTGGTGCAGAGATCGATCTCGTTGAGTTAGAGCGACGCGAATTCAAATTACGCGATGCCATCAACGCGTTAGTCGAGCGAGAGCGTTACGACTACATCGTGGTTGATTGTCCACCAAGTTTAGGTTTACTAACGCTCAATGCGCTGATCGCAGCACATGAATTATTAATTCCCATTCAATGTGAGTATTACGCGCTTGAAGGCTTAACGCAATTAATAAAGATTATTTCGCTTGTAACAGAGAACACCAATCCAGAGTTACATATTGGTGCAATCCTCTTAACGATGTTTGATGGCAGAACTCGATTAGCACATGATGTTGCAAGCACTGTCCGTACACATTTTCCTAACGAAGTATTAACAACAGTGATACCGCGTGCAGTGCGTGTCAGTGAGGCGCCTTCATATGGACAGAGCGTAATGACATATGACATGTCATCACCAGGAGCGCTTGCATATCTTGCTGCGGCGCGTGAATTACATGAGAAGGGACGTTTGTCATGAGTACCCGTAAAGGTGGACTTGGTAGAGGGTTAGGTTCACTTATTCCCAGTGGTGAATCAAAACAACTCTCCTCCGTTGTTGCAGGAGTCCCAGTTGATATTGCTAATCTCAATCACATTCCAATTCGTTCAATCGCACCTAATCCGCGTCAACCGCGAACAGTCTTTGACGAAGAGAAGATGTCAGAACTCATTACATCGATTAAAGAGGTCGGTGTATTACAACCTCCGGTAGTGCGTTCCATTGGTGATGGTCGTTTCGAATTAATTATGGGTGAGCGTCGATTGCGTGCAGCGAAAGCGGCGGGCTTAACGGAGATTCCGGTCATTATTCGTCAGACGCCAGATGATCAATTGTTGCGCGAAGCGTTACTTGAGAATATCCACCGCTCTGAACTCAATGCCTTGGAAGAGGGCGCTGCGTATGAGCAATTGCTTAACGATTTTAATTACACGCATGATGAATTAGCCCAAAAAATTGGGCGTTCTCGACCACATATCTCGAACACGCTCCGTCTGCTGCAACTTCCTCCGAGCGTGCAGCGACGAGTGGCAGCAGGCGTTCTCTCTGCAGGTCATGCTCGTGCACTCTTGGCGCTTGGCGATTCTGCGGCAATGGAGCGGTTAGCAAATCGAATCGTCACCGAAGGGTTAAGCGTTCGCGCTGTCGAAGAGATCATTTCAGTCGGTGTCAAAGGCGGGAAGAAGAAGAGCGCAACGAGTAAAAGTAAGAGCGTCTCACCCGAACTAGCTGAGCTTGCTGAAGAGTTGGGTGATTTCCTCAACACTCGAGTAACTATTGATAAAGCTACTGGGAAGAGCAACGGAAAGATTATTATCGAGTTTGCATCAGGTGAAGATTTACGTCGAATCATCGAAGAGATTGAGGGGTAGCCATGGCTCTGTTCGAAGCAACGCCAATCGCGGGTTCGAAATCTGGTTTAGGTGAAGGAACGCTCTGGGATGAACGGCGAAAAAGTTTTCTCTGGGTCGATGTCCTTGATGGATACATCAAGGAGTATCTGCCAACAACAAAAGAGATCATCGCCCATAAAGTAGGGGATTTCGTCAGTTATGTTGGCAAGCGGAAAGCTGGAGGTTATGTAATTGCGCTTGGTAATCGCCTTGCCGTCACCGACGAGAATTTCACTATTTCACAAGAGGTCGATATGCATATCGATCGAAAAATTGGCCAGACCAATGATGGGAATATAGATTCCTGCGGCTGTCTCTGGATTGGCGTAGCCGAAGCTGTCGAAGGCTCGAAAGCTGGAGATCTACGACGAATTGACCATCACTTCACATCCAGTACCCATCGTACAAAGGTGCAAATTTCAAACGGCATCGATTGGTCCTTAGATGGAACGATTATGTATTACATTGATTCGGCAACTAGAGAGATTTCGTGTTATCAATTTGATCCACAAAGAGGAGCAATTGTTGGCCAATTGCCAGCAATCGATGTTAGTGATGTAACGGGCGTTCCTGATGGCATGTGTACCGATTCCGAAGGCAACCTGTGGGTGGCTTTCTGGGGGTGTGGCCAGGTGCGTAATTACTCTCCGGAGGGCGATTTATTGAACATCGTGCAAGCGCCAACTGCCCTGACTACCTGCCCATCATTTGGTGGAGCAGATCTCAAGACGATGTTCATCACATCTGCGCAAGATCACTATCAACCAGAGTTTGCCTTCGATGCGCAGAACGATAAATACGGTGGGATGTGTTTTGAAGTTGAATTACCAATTGCCGGCAAGCTCGATAACTACTTTTTAGGCTAACTAAATCTGGTTTTTCTAGTTTTTTAGCGCCTTATTGGTTTCGCCACCGCGACGAGAGATTTCTTCTTTGATGACGCCACCAAGAGCTTCGACACCTTTGCGAATTCGCTCTGGAGTGGGGTGGCAGTACGACAACCGCATCTGCCAGCTGCCAAATCCATCAGCGTAAAAAGCAGTTCCTGGCACGTAAGCAACCTTTGCCGCAATGGCGCGTGGCACGAGCAACTTCGTATCTATCTCTGGTGGCAAAGTGACCCAAACATAGAAGCCACCCTTTGGCTTGGTCCATGTTGCGCTCGCCGGGAAGTGGGCATCGAGAGTTTCAAGCATTGCATCGCGACGTTCTTTGTATAGCGCACAAAATGATGCAATTTGATCGCGCCATGGTTCATGTGCGAGATAGCTCGAGATGGTTAATTGTGCGAAGTTAGATGGACAGAGCACCGATGATTCATTGGCGATGATTAACTTCTCTTTTACTCCTTGTGGAACGAGCGCCCAACCTACGCGAAGTCCAGGAACAATCGTCTTAGAGAAAGAGCCTAAATAAATAACATTTTCGTGGTCTTCGGCACGCATTGCGTTGGGAACAGCCTGATCGAAACCAAGTAATCCATAGGGATTATCTTCAACGACGAAGATTTCGGATTCGCGACAGATGTCGAGAATCTCGGTACGTCGTGATGCTGGCATTGTTACGCCAGATGGATTTTGGAAATTCGGGATGCAATAGAGGAATTTAATTTTGCCACCAGCTGCACGTACCTTCGTGATTGCTTCAGTAAGCGCGGCTGGGATGAGCCCTTTGTCATCGATTGCAACGTGGACTACTTGCGATTGATACTGTGCAAAGACGCCGAGCGCACCGACGTAAGAGGGCGCTTCAACGAGAATAACATCGCCTGGATCGATGAAGATTCGAGTGATGAGATCAAGGGCTGCTTGCGATCCGGTAGTAATGACAACATCATCGCTCTTCGCGCGAATACCTTCCAGCGCCATCATCTCGCAGATTTGCTCACGTAATCGAGGGTGGCCTTGGCCGCTTCCGTATTGAAGCGCTTCTTGGCCATTATCAATAATTAATTTTTTAACGACATCAGCCATCATCTCCATCGGTAGTGCGGAGAGATTGGGCATACCACCAGCAAGCGAGACGATTTCGGGGCGAGAGGCTACGGCGAAGAGTGAGCGAATCTCGCTAGGGACCATGCGGGCAGCGCGCTGCGCATATCGCGCAGTGAGATTCTCCTCGTGCGGGACCAACTTCGACATGGGTGAACTTTACCCTGCCGAGATGGTGGGATTTTCCTATTTCCGTAGACCAGCTTTACGAAGATCGGCGATAGAGAGCGTGCCCGTTGCGGCATCTTCTTCAACCGCTAAATAGAGGCGTTGAATTGCAACAACAAGCGCCTCGGCGAGGGTATCTCGGAAGGCAGCACGGGCGAGTTTGGTCGCATCAGACTCGTTACTTAAGTAGCCACAATCAACGCGAATTGCTGGAGCTTTTGTTAATCGGAGCAACTCCCAGGTGCGGGCGTGCGTCCGACAATTAATCAGATCTGTTCTGGCAGATATCTCGCGTTGGACCAGGGTGGCAAGTTTTTCGCCAACCACTGAGTGAATCTCGTGTGCATCACTGCCGTAATAGTACGTAGCAACACCTGACGCGAGTGGATTTTTTTGGTGCTCAAGATGTAATGAGAGAACTAGATCTGCCCCACTCCTATTTGCGAAATCAATCCGCTCTAATTCGGAAGGGTTGGTCTCTTTGCCGCGAGTTAAAAAGGTTCGCACACCGAGCGCAGATAATCGACCTTCGAGGCGTTGCGCTATATCGAGGACAATTTGCGCTTCGTTGAGTCCAAATGCTTCGCAACCTTTAGCGTCACCACCAAAACTTGGGTCAAGTACGATTACTTTTCCATTGAGAGCTGGCCCGCGTCTTCGGACGAGATATTCATCGCGCAGGTTTGCCGGTGCGCCACCTTTGACGGTTCCTACTAAACGAATTAACGCCTTATACGTGCCAACGCCAACGATTCCATCGGATGCGAGACCAACTTGTCGTTGGAAATCTTTTACTGAGTTCTCAGTGAGGACGCCATAGATGCCATCGATTCGTCCGCAATCGAATCCCATCTCAGTCAGTCGTTGTTGCAGAGTTGTAACATCATCACCGCGCATGAGCGCACCAGGTGTGACAGAGAGATTGCGATCGCCTAACCGCCAGCGAGCCTCTTCCAACGCTCGGTATGTGCTACGCGTTAAGACACCGTCCGCCGAAAGTCCGCGAGATTGTTGGAAGTGTGCCAGCGCTGTAACGACATCATCATCAAACGAGGTAGGTGAATTTCGGAGTAAACCAAGGCGCGCAAGCGAGGCGATTACTTCAGTGACAACTTGACCGCTATCACCAGGCTTTGCCAGCGCCTCATCAACCACGGCTTAAATGAAACCTTCGAGTTCCTTCATGATTGCTGGCTTCGGACGAGCTCCGATAATGGTCTTCACGACCTGGCCATTAACGAAGAGATTCATTGTAGGAATCGAAGTGATTCCGTACTTGATAGCAATTGCGCTCTCTTCATCGGTATTGAGTTTCACGATTTTAATCTTTGCCGAGTGCTCGGTGGCGATCTCTTCAAGAATCGGCGCGACTGCGCGGCATGGCCCGCACCATTCAGCCCAAAAATCAACTAGTACTGGAGTACTGCTCTTTAATACCTCTGCGTCAAATGTCGCGGTGGTAACTGGTTTTGTTGCGCCCATCGTCTCTCCTCTTATCTATAGTGAAAACTCTAGTGCCCGGCCAGGAATCGTTCAGCATCTAACGCTGCCGCACACCCAGATCCGGCGGCGGTAATCGCCTGGCGGTAGGTGTGGTCGACCAAATCACCACACGCGAAAACCCCTTTGAGGTTGGTGGCAGTGCCAGCGCGACCTGCGCCACCAACAATCACATAACCCTCACCATCAAGTTCTACCTGTCCTGCGACAAGCTCGCTACGAGGATCGTGACCAATTGCAACAAATAAACCTGTGACATCAAGAGTTCCCTCCGTGCCATCAACAGTGCTCTTAATTTTTAATCCGGTGACTTTCTCATCACCAAGAACATCAATCACTTCGGTATTCCATAAGAATTCAATTTTTGGATTTGCCTTGGCACGGTCAGCCATAATCTTAGATGCGCGGAGTGAATCACGACGGTGCACAAGAATTACCTTCTCAGCAAAGCGAGTGAGGAAATTCGCTTCTTCCATCGCACTATCGCCACCACCAACCACTGCAATTACTTGATTGCGGAAGAAGAAGCCATCGCATGTGGCACACCACGAGACACCGCGTCCAGAGAGCCGTTTTTCATTCTCTAGCCCGATCTCACGATACGCAGAACCGGTAGCGAGAATTACAGCTTTCGCGCGAACCTCGTTGCCACTTCCATCCTTGAGTACCTTTACATCACCATCGAGTGTCATTTCGACTATGTCATCGGTGACTATGTCGACATCAAAGCGCGCGGCCTGTTTACGCATCGCATCCATGAGGTCTGGCCCCATGATGCCCTCTGGAAACCCTGGGAAATTCTCAACCTCAGTGGTATTCATAAGCGCCCCACCGGCAGTTACTGAACCTTCATAGAGCAGGGGCTGTAATTGGGCTCGCCCTGCATATACGCCTGCGGTATATCCGGCTGGTCCCGATCCGACGATAACAACCTCTCGGATAATCGGTGCGCTATTCATACCCGCCATACTATCGAGAACGCTTATTAATCTCGTCCTATTCCTGTTGGGACGGCCACGTCTCTTACTTTCGCCGGAATTTTGCCACTAATTCGCGATAAAGCGTTGTGATTTCCTCCACTTTGGCAGCGCGCCCACCATATATATAGGTAATTGCAAACACAGAGCCACCGATAACAAGCGCGCAGCAGGTACTGAGCAAACCAGAGCCCGCCCAACTTGTGATTGCTGTGAAGAGTGCGAAACCAGGAGCGATAGCGATGACAGAGAGCGTCAAGAGCTTTATGTGCGTGACTAAGAGCGCCCGTTTCGGGAATTGCCCAACTCTTCGCTCAAGAGTGCGCACAGAGAGCGCAGTGCCAAGGAAATTACTCACGCCAAGAATTACAGCGAGTGCGATAGTCACATATTGGAACGGGATAAAAATTTCGGCGATGATAGCAAGAGCCATCATCAAGCCAGTGGCGAATAAGTTGATGATTACCGGACTCTTCGTATCTTCGTACGCATAAAAACCACGAAGCAGCAGCGGCATAGTGCTAAAAGGAATCAATCCAATTGCAAATCCAGCAAGGACAAATCCAATCTGCCGTGAGTCTGCAGCGCTACTTCCCGCATAAAGAATTGATGCTATGGCTGTACCAAAGGCGATGAAGAGCACAGTACTTGGCGCAGTGGCAACAGCGATATTCCGCAATGAATCGACAAGGTTCTTTTTTACCGCTTCACCGTCTCCTTCATGTGCGAGTCGGGATATTTTTGGCAGGAGCGCGGTGATGACGGAAACAGTAATGATCGAATGCGGCAGGATAAAAATAAAATAGGCGTATGAGTACGGAGTAAATCCAACTCCTGTTGTGACTCCCTCGATCTTTGCTTGCACCGCCGCCGAAGTGGCGACTTTTACGATAATTAAGTAGCCAATTTGATTAATCAGTACGAAAAGAAGCGTCCAACCCCCTAACCGGAATGATTTTCCAAGATTGGAATTTCGCCAATCAAATCGGAGCGCGAGCTTTAGGCCAGAGTTCTTAACTACCGGTATCAATACGAGCGCTTGAACGATAAAGCCGACCGTTGTTCCGATACCAAGTAACGCGCTTTGCGCAGAGGTTATGGTTGCAGCGGTGATATCAGGCGCGATGCGCAAGAAAATTAACAAAACAGCGATTCCTACTAAGTTATTGAGAACTGGCGCCCACATCATGGGGCCAAATTTTCCGCGCGCATTTCCAATCTGAGAGAGAATGACAAATATTCCCATCATCAGGATTTGGGGTAAGCAATAGCGCATAAATGTGATTGTGAGTGAGCGCTCTGTTTCAAAACCAGGTAAGGAGAATTTAGGGGCATAGATTCGAGTGATAAGCGGAGCCAGAACCATACCCAGGGCCGTGATAAACATCAGTAGCGAAGCAACAGAGGTGAGTAGACGCGATGCGAATGCCGAACCACCATCATCATCTTCCCGCATGGAGCGGACTAATTGCGGAACGAAGACTGCATTAAGCGCTCCACCGGCGAGCAAAATGTAGAGAATTGTGGGAATCGTATTTGCGACATTGAAGGTATCTGCAAAGAGTGCAGTTCCGAGAGCTGCAACGGTAAGTAAGTTTCGTATTAAACCGGTGAAACGAGAGACGATGGTGCCCGCGGCCATGATTGCAGAGGATTTAATGAAGTCTGAATTATCTTCGCTCATCAACCCCTCCTAGTTTTTTGCGAGCGACCCTGATGATCCTGATTCGACGTTCTTCGGGCGCGGCGATAAATCTGAATTCCACTAGCTCCTACGAGAAGTATTCCAGCCCCAACCATCACCCAGGTGATGACAGGGCCAATCATTGAGATAGTGAACTGAAGTGAACTAGATTCACCATAACGTGCACCATTGACTGTCTCAAGTCTCGCCTCGACACGCACCTTTCCATTTGCGACTGCTTTTCCAGTAATGAGTACTTGCTTTCGAGAGTTTTCGGCGAGTGTTACGCGTTTTGCGGTGTCGATAACAATTCGGGCATTCTCAGCATGCAGAATGAGGACCACCTCGGCTGGCGCTGCGAACTCATTAACGATGGTGATGGGGATCTCTTCGTTCGTTGAAGTAAGTGTGTATGTCCCGGGCAGAACTTTTACTTTTCTCTCAAGTCGATCGACGGTTCCGTTGAGCGAAATCGCCAGGTATTGCACTTGTTTCTGCGAAAGTTCCGGGTTTAAAAGCGCATTGCTCCGAAGGGCTATCTCTGAGACTTCTGTATCTGCGGTGATCGTTCCGATTTTATTTAATGTCTTATTAAGTACCGAGAAAGAGTTTTTTGCCCGGCTAGAGAGCTCCTTTTTACTTAGTGAAAGCGCATCGGGAAGCCCAGCAGAGACTGGAATATCGAGTGCACGAGCAAGGCGTAAGGCGCTAATGCTTTGAATTTGGGCTAGCTCTGCATCGGAAATCTTCTTGCGCACCGCTAGATCTGGTGATCCGTAAGGCAATGCGTGAACTTGGCCATCGCCTATTGATGTGCGCAGTAGCGCTAGGAAAGCCTTTGCCGATTCAACAGATTTTCCCTCGGTATTGGGTAGCACGGTGTAGCCATCGCTCATGTCAATAATCTCTTCGATTAGTTGAGGATCAATGACCCAGAGCGCGTTCTTTGGAGCATCGCTTACTTGCTGATAAAGCTCACCAAAGTAAGAGATCGATTCACCAAGAGTATCGTCGGTGAATTTTCCATTGACTTCACGATGGAAAATATCTGAGATCACAATTATTGGCGGAGTAGTGGCTCCGGCGCTCAAACTCATGGACTGTAATGGAAAAAAAGTGAGTGCAAGGATTGCGAATGCAGTGAACTTTTGCTTCATGCGCGTAGGTCTCCAGAGCGCTGGATTAACTTTCGTTCGTCCGGGTAGGCCAGTGTTTTGGCAATGTTATCGAGAGGAAACCATTGCACAGCATCGACCTCTGTGACTTGTGGTTCGAGCGTTCCAGATATCTCGGAGAAGAGGAAGTGATGAACGGTCTTATGAATTCGCTTGCCTTCAGCCATAAACCAGAAATCGATTACGCCAAGCGATCGCGTGATGGAACTTTTGATTCCAGTTTCTTCAAGTACTTCACGAAGCGCAGCATCTTCAGGACTCTCTCCTGCTTCGATATGCCCTTTAGGCAGTGACCAGAGCATTCGACCACGTTTATCAATTCTTCCAATCAGCAATCCTTGCTCACCACTTTTATCAACGACTAATCCACCGGCACTGACCTCTTCCACTCGCTTGCCTGGATTCGGATTTTTATTGACGCGCTTTTTCGGTGGATTGGTTTTCGCGCCTGGTCGGTTCGGCCCAGGTTTTTTTCCAGCGCGCGGCCGCTTGGAGCGGGGCTTGCGAGCAGCCGCAATAACTGAAGGGTTAGGCGAGGAGGGCGAAGCGGTTGGTGCAATAAAAACCGGCTCGAGCCCGCCCTCACCCGAGGTCCGGGACATAGCCCTACCTTACCCGCGTACCCTTGCTACTCATGAGTGCAATTTCGCCAGATCAGGCAAAAGCGGCCGCGAACCTCATCACACTCCCCAAGGCCGCTGCTGAATTGGCGCGCGCATTCCGCCTTGCGGGCTTTCGGTTAGCTCTAGTGGGTGGCCCGGTTCGCGATGCCCTTTTAGGGCGCAGCGGAAATGATCTTGATTTCACCACTGATGCTCGACCTGAAGAATCAATGAAGATTCTCAAAGGGTGGACTGATGCGACCTGGGATACCGGTATTGCGTATGGAACAGTTGCTGGCAAGAAAGGTGATGTGACTGCCGAGATCACCACTTTTAGAAAAGATTCGTATTCAGAGAAAAGTAGAAAACCCGAAGTTGAATATGGCGATAGCCTCGAGGGAGATCTGCGACGACGTGATTTCACCGTTAATGCCATGGCACTTGAAATTTGTGATTCGGAGAATATCTTTGTCGATCCCTTTGGTGGATTACAGGATCTTGTTGCTAAGCAGATACGAACACCAATCTCTGCTGAAGAATTATTCTCTGAAGATCCATTACGAATGATGCGCGCCGCGCGCTTCGCAGCGCAACTAGGCTTCAACGTCGATAGTGAAGTTATCAGAGCAATAACAGTGATGAAAGAACGCTTGACGATTGTCTCCGCTGAACGGATTCGGGAAGAGTTCGTGAAAACTTTGATGTCAGCAGATCCACGTCGCGGATTGATTTTGTTGGTGGAAACTGGGCTCTGTGAGTATTTCTTACCAGAGCTACCAATGCTTCGCCTTGAGATTGATGAACATCACCGCCATAAAGATGTTTATGAGCATTCCTTGATTGTCTTGGAACAGGCAATTGAGATGGAAACACGTCTTGGTGGGCCAAACCTGACAATCCGTCTTGCAGCGCTATTGCACGACATCGGTAAGCCTAAAACTCGAGCACTTATCGAAGGCGGCGGCGTTTCTTTTCATCACCATGAGGTAGTCGGTTCGAAAATGACAAAGAAGCGGTTAAAAGAGCTGCGCTTTGATCGCGAAACTATCGATGATGTATCGACTTTAGTAGCGCTCCACCTTCGTTTTCATGGGTATGGCAGCGGAGAATGGACCGATAGCGCGGTCCGCAGATATGTTCGAGATGCGGGAGATTTACTGCTCCATTTGCATGTTTTGACGAGGGCAGACTGTACGACTCGTAATGTTCGCAAAGCGCAGGCGCTCGCCGCTACCTATGACCAACTAGAAGCGCGCATTGATCAACTTGCTCAAGAAGAGGAGTTGGCAGCGATACGACCTGATCTCAATGGTAACGAAATCATTGAGATTCTTGGAATTACACCCGGCCCACTGGTGGGGAAGGCGTATGACTATCTTCTTGAGCTACGCATGGATCATGGTCCGTTAGGTCGAGAGCGTGCCATCGAAGAGTTACATAAATGGAGTAAGCAGCAGGGTGGGTAGATGAACCACACTCGCACCTTATATATACCCTTCGATCACCTACATCGCGATTACGGAATCTTGCGAGGAGCTGATCAAGCCACCGATCGGATTCTCTTTGTTGAAAGCGAACGGATGCGTACTGGGAGAAATTGGCATCCAGAACGCCTCTTCTTTCTGATTTCGAGCGCGCGCCATTTTGTGAAGGTTCTACAAGATGAAGGTTTCACCGTCGAGTATCTAAAAGCACCAACCACAAAGGCTGGAATTCTCGAGATGCAAAAGCGTCATCCACAGAGTGCTCTCCATGCCACAAGGCAATCCTCGTTCCGATTGCAAGCAACTCTTGAAGAGTTAGGTGCGCAATTTGTCGAAAACGATTTCTTCCTTACGCCGCGCGCGCTCTTTGAAGAATGGGCGTCGCGGCAAAAGAATTACTTGATGGAGAATTTCTATCGCGAACAACGCAAACGTCTTGATGTGTTGATGGAAAATGGAAAGCCAGTTGGTGGTGCTTGGAATTTCGACAAAGAGAATCGATTGCCACCGCCCAAGGAGTACAGGTGGCCGGAATACAAGGGATTTGATCGAGATGCGATTGATGAGAGTGTGGCAAAGGAGCTGGGCATTACCGCCACCCACACCTGGGCAACGACGCGCGCGGGCGCTCTCCAACAGCTGAAAACCTTCATCACCAAACACTTTGCCACTTTTGGCCCTTATGAAGATGCGATGGCCCTAGATAGTTGGTCGCTGCATCACTCAGTCATTAGTCCTTATATAAATAATGGCTTGTTACATCCAAGCGAGGTCTTGGATGCTGCCGTTAAAGCATTTGCTTCGGGAAAGATTCCCATCGAATCAGCCGAAGGATTTGTCAGACAAGTAATTGGTTGGCGCGAATACATCAATGGCATGTACTGGCATTTGGGCCCTGATTACCGAGAAAAGAATGGCTTACACGCGAAGCGCGCATTGTTGCCACTTTTTACCTCGAGTGAAAAAACTGAGATGAATTGCGTTCGATCCATCGTTCACGACATCGAAGAACGTGCGTGGGTACACCACATTCCCCGTCTGATGGTCCTTAGCAATTTGGCGCTAATAACGGGAACGAATCCGCAAGAGTTCCTTGATTGGATGCGGGAGCGATTTATCGATGCCGCGGATTGGGTGATGGTTCCAAATGTTATTGGCATGGGTGTGCATGCTGATGGTGGCCAGATGATGACAAAACCGTATGCAGCAGGTGGCGCATACATCTCACGGATGTCGCAGTATTGTAAGAGCTGTATCTACGACCCGAAACTTCGTGTCGGTAAGAATGCATGTCCATTCACAACGCTCTATTGGGATTTTCTCGATCGCAACAGAGAGATATTTACCAAGAACCATCGAATGTTCCAACAGATTAATGGCTTAAAGCGATTGAGCGATCTGCCAGAGTTACGTGAGCGCGCAAAAGAAGTTCTAACTGGATTGGACAATGGAGAGATTTAATCTCGAGTTACCTCACCAGGCACTTCACGCTCACCAACGCCAACGATGAAGCGCCCCGGTGCGCGCGAGGTGATCTCAAATGAGTAGATACCAGCTTCAGCTGATTGATTGGTACGTCCTAAGTAGAGGTAATTTCGTTTGCCCCATGGTTCATAAAAGGAAGTGCGCTCTGTAATCGGCAGGGTAAAGCTTGCTCCGGAGGGGCTAGTCACTTTCAGGAGTGGGAGTTGCTTCTTCGAGAGGTTTTTCTCTGGCTTCTCATCATAAATGAGTAACTGCACCGCAAGCGAATCACCTTCAGCAAAGCCAGCACGAAAAGCTCGAACTTGTTTCGATTTTGAAAAACTCATAGTGATTGCAAAAGAGACCGTCCCGTCGACGAGCAGTGGTCCAGCAGCTGGTGTTTTATCCGATGCTTTAAGAGCAACAGGTTGATGCGCACTTGCCGACTGCGCGGCAAAGCCCAGTAACGCGAGGGAGAGGAGAACGGCTATTTTCTGCACGCATGAAGGGTAAGGCGTCTGCGCAGCAAGCGCGCGCTGAAGGCTATCTCTTCTTAAATCCAGACGGACATTTCGGATTTACTCCAGAAACCTTTTTGATGCTCTTGCCTTTAATACAAGTAATGGTGATTCTCGCTGCTGCTGGCTTAGCCGCGGCGTTAGGTGTCGAAGAAGAGTTGTTGGTCGCGGTAACTGGAGCTTGCTCCTGGGTGAGTTTGATGCGGATAGTCGGCGAGGAGAAGGTGAAATTCTTTGCGCTGAGATTCATCCAGCCATCTTTTATCGAGAGCGTCTCCGTTGAAATCTCCTGTTCACCGCCACCAGAACTTAAAACTGATACTGACGCTTTGATTGGTGCGTTGGAAAAGCCATAAATGCAACGTGCCGAATCAGCATTCATCGCCAGATCGTATGTTCCTTTATAAACCGACCCATCGGCATCAAGGTGTGCTCCAGCAACTTTGTAACTCATGATGCCCTCTTTAAACGCCGGCGGGCTCCAGCTATATGCCATCGCATTTGTCGTCATCATGCCGTGTAACTTTGTTTGATCCTTAACGGTGCACTCCCACACTCGATTACCAACGCTCTGGTCCATTCCCCAAAATGATGATGGATCCATTCCTTGGAATCGCCACGTCGGTAAAACGCTGGCGGTTTGTAGCCATTTCTCACTGGCTTGGAAATACCCAGTTCCCTTAAGTGCGGGATTTGGGGTATGAATTCCACCGCCGGCTATACCAAAACGTGGGAACTCGAAGAGATCAGGATGGTTAGAGAACTTTCCCCACATGATGCCTGGTCCATAGACATCATTTTCTACACGACCGTCGTAATTCATCTCTTGTAGCGCCGGTGATGTTGCGAATTCACTTTTAGGAATCCACGAAATTCCACTGGGGACATTAATTGACGTACCACTTACAACAAGAGTACTGGTTGTAGAAGAGAGCCGCGTGACTGATGCACGGGTATCTTTCATTCTGCCAAATAACCAACCAGTTAATTTATTATCCATCTGCATCGTTAATTCAATTGGTTGATCGGCAAAGAATGGTGCAGCCATTCCGCAACGACCAAGATCAGTCCAGATACAGCTTCGATAGCTCTGGTCAACCTCGCCATTCTTTGGATTATCTATTGATTCGTATCCATCTCGCCAGATTATTGGATAGAAGTTTCCATTTTTTGTCGTGGTAGGTAGTACTTGTGCGCTAAATCCGACAACAGATACCGAGGGAGTGGGTGAAGATGGTGAAGTTTGGTAGTAATTGATTTGGATATCAACTGCAACGGAATACTCCAAGGTGCCGCCTTTAATCGAGCTTCCTTGCCAGACGCTAATGCCACCACCAGCTGGAATTCTGCTGGCGGTATCTCTTGGAAATTTAAAGGTGTCTATCTCATAGAGTAATTGCGCATCCTTGAGGGCTCCGGTTGAGTCCGCTGTCCGCAGCGATTTGATACATACATCTTGTGCATCAGATTTAGCGGTACAGGGTGGGATTACGGCGGAGACCCGAAGATTGTCAGCGCCAGAACAGCGCGGATCTGTAACGGAGTTGCAGGCGAGATTTGTGACGAAGGTACCTCGAGTAGCGCCAGTAATTGCCGAAACTTGGGTAAGAACCCGATCATCGGTAATGCTCAAACCAACTGCTGGATAATTTGGCTTTAGTTTTATCGCATCATCTTGATCATTGAAGAAAACTATCGCGTTGCTGCTTTGCGGAATCAGAATTGTCAGTAGTAAGCCAAGAATCACTAAATTCTTTTTCATCGGCCGTCCGCAACGCCATCACTTTCATACACATCGTTAAGCGTGACGAGGTTCAACTCCCTATCGGAGATTAACTTCAACATTGGCTTGAACACTCTTGTGGACGTCAGATTATTCGCATGGGCAAGGACAATTGATCTATCGTAAAAGCTATTTCTAGCATGGAAGAGAATGCGAGAAGCGCTGATGTTACTGGCATCTACCAATGAACCAGACCAGAGCATCGGCTTGGTGTACCCGATATCTGCCGCTGCATTCACAACTCTTGCGTTAATACTTCCATAGGGTGGTCGGTAATACGGCCGCATATCTACGCCAAAATTTCGTTCAATGAAGTTGTGCGCACCCATTAATTCTTTTTGGATCTGTCTAGTGCCAAGACCAGCGAGCGCGGGATGGTGTGCGGTGTGATTGGCTAATTGAATCTGACCGCTATTCACCAGAGGTTGTAACTCTTTTCTATTTGCAATCCATGATCCCATCGCGGAATAAACAAAGAAAGTTAGACGAAGATCATTGTCAGCAACCAACCTGATATAGCGCTTTACAGCCTCAATACTCGTGCCGTCATCAACTGTCCATGCAACGCGTTTCACATCAGATTTCGGAAGCTCACGAATTATTCGCACGCTACTTCCATGTGCGCTCAGCGGAGTCAGATGTGAAATAGTGGCGCCAAGCGTGCCGCTCCCAAGTAGCGCAAGAAATGAGCGGCGATCCATATTTCTCCTTATGTAGGGTCTTAAACCTAGTGGAGAGCCATACACTTTATATGTGAGGGTTAGGACGCTACATGGAACAAGGCGGAAACCTCATTGGCGCATAATGCGCTTTTTGGGACCAGGGTTGATAACTGGGGCCGCGGATGATGATCCTTCGGGTATCGCCACCTATTCCCAAGCGGGAGCGGCATATGGTTTTGGCCAACTGTGGACCATCATTATGTGTTTGCCGTTGATGATTGCGGTGCAGGAGGCGTGCGCGCGGATCGGATCTGCGACCTCTCAAGGTTTAGTGAAAGTTACCTCACGGGTGTATTCGAAGCGGGTGCTCTTCTTCGTAGTCGCGCTTGTGGTTATTGCAAACGTCATCAATATCGGGGCAGATTTCGCAGCCGTAGGAGCGGCAATCAATCTTCTTATTCCACTTCCGATCTGGCTTCTCTCAACGTTGTTCATGCTCATTGTGCTTGGCCTTGAGATCTTTATCGGATATCACACCTATGCAAAATTTCTGAAAATACTCTCGTTGTCATTGATTTCCTACGTCGCTGTTGCCTTAATTGTGACGAACAATTGGATAGAAGTATTTAAGTCAACATTCATCCCACAGTTGGAATGGAGTTCAGCTTACTGGTATGTGATTGTGGCTGTATTGGGTACCACTATTAGCCCGTACATGTTTTTCTGGCAAACAGCCGAAGAAGTGGAAGAAACTCATTATGCACAAGAACACAATCGCGCTCAACGAAGTATCAAAGAAATCAGACAAGACACCAGCATCGGAATGAGCATCTCGCAAATTGGCAGTTGGTTCATGATCATCACCGCTGCAGTGGTTTTACATGAAAATGGTGTAGTCAACATCGGAACTGCAGCTGACGCCGCAAAAGCTCTTGAGCCTTTAGTGGAAGGATTCCCGCACGCAGGGACTATCGCGAAATTCCTCTTCGCTATTGGCATTATTGGCATGGGGTTACTTGGTATCCCGGTTCTTGCTGGCTCTGTCGCATATGCAGTCAGTGATGCGTTTAATTGGCGTGAAGGTTTGAATTACAAATTAAAAGAAGCTAAACAATTTTATGGTGTGATAATTTTTTCAACGGTAGCGGGATGGGTAATAACTCTCGTAGGGATTGATCCGATTAAATCACTTGTTTTTGCCGCTGTAATTAACGGATTAGTCGCAGTTCCACTCATTTTTCTTATTGCCAGAATCTCTCGCAATAAAGAGGTCATGGGGGAACTTACGGGCAAAGGTCTCTCGCGCACGATGTTAAATATTGCTTTTATGGTGATGTTGCTCTGCGCATTGATGCTGATAGGCACCACTATTTTCTCCTAATGAATCCTATATGATTCGTAGGTGAATCTGAGGCGGAAGAGCAAGGTAGTGCCTACTTTGATGATTCTTCCGTATGTCGCTTTCATGCTCTTCTGCGGAATCGTACCAATTGTTTATGGCGTGCTTGAGGTGCGAAATCCTTCGTGGATTAACATGGATGGTGGGTATGAAACGTTCCTTAAAATTCTTCAAGATTTTCGAGTTGGCCCTGCTTTAATCAACATTCTTTTCTTGCTAGCAATTTTTGTACCGCTCATGATAGTCACAGTTCTGGCAGTTTCACTCTTACTTGATTCTGTAGATTTCAAATATAACAATGCGATGCGATTACTTTTTCTTATCCCGGGGCTTATTCCAACTGCCGTTGCAGTTCTTTTCTGGTCCGCATTGGTTGGGTACGACGTGGTGTGGGATAAGTCAAACATTCGTTGGCTTATTGGCGTCATCTCTTTTTCAACGGGTATTGGCAGTTGGATTGTCATTCAATATGGCTCACTCCGCTCGATTTCTCATGAAGTGTTGGAGGCAGGGATTGTCGATGGATGTAACCGATTCCAATTAGCATGGCGTTTGAAGCTGCCGATGATCGGTAGGTACGTTGCTTACATGGTCATTCTAGTGATTGTAAGTACCCTCCAGATCTTCAACGAGCCCAATCTTTTAATGGATACCAATATGACAACTGATTGGTCACCTAGTCAGATTGCATTCGGCTACGCATTCAAAAATGCAGATTTCGCTGGAGGTGTTGCGTTGTCACTGATTATGTTGATTCCAAATGTGATACTTGCATTGTTATTCGTATTCAACACCGATTTCATGAAAAAGAGTAAAAGCGCATGGAAGTAGGAGCTCAACAGCGCAATAGTCGCCTGATAAAACTCATCCTACTAGTCATTACCTTTTGGGCTTCTTTTCCACTGCTCTGGATTCTGCGTGATGTGGCTCGAATGGTGTTTTCACCGATTGTTTTCTACGACAACGGAGTCTTTTTTATCTGGTTGAAAAATACGTCGATATTCGTCTTTTCTGCGATGGGCATATCTGTCATTAGTTGTATTACGGCAGGATTTGTCATGGCCGTACTCGACGTGCCATTTCGGCGGTTATTGCTCTTTCTTACGCTATTAACGATGCTTATCCCGATCACTGCTATGGCTATGCCGTTATATGTAATGATTGATGGAATTGGTCTAAATAACACGCTGCTGGGACTGATTCTTGCTTCGTCGTACTTTCCTTTTGGCGCTTTTCTCTCGTATCTTTACTATTCATCAGTGCTACCACCTGATCTGGTGGGAATGGGGCGAATTGATGGATTGGGAGATCTGGGAATCTATCGTCACTTAGGAATTCCGCTCTCCAAGTCTCTAATCTCAGTGGTCTCTTTCTTTTCGTTCGTTGGGTTATGGAATAGCTATCAATTGCCACGAGTTCTTTTGGCTGAGCCATCAAAATCGATTATGTCAATCGGAATTGAAGTGTTCTATGGTCAAGGAACGACGCTAATCGCTCTCATGATGGTGATTCCTTCAGTATTGCTCTACCTTGCATCGCAACGCACTATTGCGCGCGGTATTTTCAGTGGTGCTGTTAAAGAGTAGCGTCGCTACGGCTTTCGGATTTTAGCTCCCAATGCACGCGCCTCATCAAGATTCTTGACGCCACAGAGAGCCATTGTGTTGATAAATTCTTTACGAAGAATATCCACGGCACGCTGAACTCCATATTGTCCGCCCGCCATAATTCCGTAGAGATAAGCGCGTCCTACAAATACACCCTTAGCACCGCGGGCGATTGCGCCGTAAACATCTTGCCCGCTCATGACAGCGCCATCGATATAGACATCAAGATCCTTGCCAACCGCAGCGACAACATCGGGAAGAATCTCGAGCGGAACAGTTCCCCGATCTAGTTGGCGGCCGCCATGATTGGAGAGCACAATCGCATCAACCCCAACCTCCTTGCATTTGACGGCATCTTCGACTGACTGAATGCCTTTGATGACAATCGGGCCATTCCAGACTGATTTAACCCACGCAAGGTCATCAAAGGTCATCGATGAATCAAAAATGTGAGAGGCAAGTTCAGCAAGTGGTTTATCCCAACCACGGAAAGCAGCAAATTCTAATTTCTTGGTTGTTAGAAGATTGATCCACCATCGAGGTTTAGCAATTACATATGCAATAGTTTTGAAGCCTAAACGAGGCGGGATAGTTAAGCCATTACGAATATCACGAGGGCGATGACCTGAAACTGGGGTATCAACGGTAATGACTAGAGCCTCAAAACCATTTTCTTTTGCGTTGTTAATCATGCCAAGGCTCTGCTCGCGATTTTGCATCATGTAGAGCTGGAACCAACGCCGTGCACCTGGCACAGCTGCTGCAAGTTCATCTGGAGCAGTGGTTCCCATTGTTGAGAGGCAATAAATCATGTTATTCGCTTCAGCAACGGCAGCAACAGCTGGTTCGCCAACGTGATACATGAAGCGGGTGTACCCAGTGGGAGCGAAGATAATTGGGAGATCAACTTTTGTACCAAAGACTTCAGTGCTCGCATCTATCTGAGAGATATTCCTTAATACCCGAACGTTATATTCAAGATTCTTAAATGCATCAAGAGATCGCTCATAGCTAATCTCGCGTTGCGCACCGCCTTCTACATAATCATAAGTTGCCCTTGGAACTCTTTTCTTCGACAACTTCTGTAGATCATAGATAGTGACAGCTTTATCAACTGCGCGCTTAGTTCTGCGGAAAGTAGGAAGTCGCCAATCAATCAAGCCAATGAAATGTGGGACGTCGGGGAATTGACGTTTGCTCTTGATTGGTTTCACTCGGAGATTCTATAGCCTTTCAAAATTGAGCTGAGGCGCCAGAATCCATTGAACGATAGAGCGCATCGACAAGCTTCAAGGTATCGACGTTATCGGCAACTGATGAGCGAAGTGGACCAGTGCCAGCAACAGCGCGGAAGACTTGTCCGATAGTTCCCATGAAGGCATCCGGGAACCACCGCGTTGTGACGGGATAGGGGAGCCAACCATCAGTAGGAATGACATGTGATCGGAGCTCGAGCGTATCTGGACGGCCATCTGGGTAGTCATAGAGCAGACCAAAGGTGCCGCGTATTGACCCCTGATCGCCATCAATTCGATAGAGCGCGTAATTATCGCCACCGCGGTTCATGTGATTGGAGTGGACTGTGGCGGTTAGATTTCCATCGTAGAGGTAGGTGCTAATCGTGCGAGTCTCACCAATTGGGTACTGACCTGCAGTTCGTCCTGCAGCACAAAATACCGTTTTGGGGTTACCTAGGAACCACCGAATCATGTCGTGGTAATGAATCGAGTGGAGCATAACTTCAAGGCGAGGAAGATCTTTTGCCCAAGGCCACATGTGCCAGGGTGTATCAAGGTTGACGTTGATAGCGAAATTAGTGACCTTACCGATCATGCCAAGTTCGACCATCTTGTATGCGGCAGCAATTCCCTCTTCAAAGCGAAGTTGTTGATTGACTCCTGCAACAATTCCATGTGCCTTAGCGCTCGCCGCAAGTTCTTCCCCCTTTTCAACTGTAGTAGCAAGGGGTTTCTGAGCAAGAATATGCTTCTTAGCACCTGCGACTTTTAAGAAGATTTCTGGTTGGGCTGCTGCAGGCACTGCGATGTCAACAACCTTGGATGTTGGATCATTAATGAGCTCGTCAAGAGTTGAATAGACTTTACCGATTCCATGTCGCGCAGCAACATCTTTTGCTTTTGCAGGATCGGTATCAAAAATACCAACTACAGTGAGATTAGCTTTTTTGTAAGCAGGAAGATGTGCGCCATCAACTATGCCACCAGCGCCTACGATAGCAATTGGTAATTTCACCTTTTCATCAATGGAGAGATCACAGAACTCTGAGACTTCCTTGAATGGATCGATCATGTCGCGCTCCTACTGATTCTCTGCCTGGCTGGTTCGGTATTTAACAGTCTGTAGATGTTCGGTGTAAAGAACCAGCTCTTCATCGTCTGCTCGGAACACCTCATAAGCAACTCGAAAGAGCCCTAAGTTCTCGTACTTTGGTGACTTCTCTAAGAAAGTACGCATAGCATAGATAGTGTCGCCAATAAACACTGGTTTGATGAAACGTAGCTTGTCGTATCCGTAACTGAAAGTATTGATGTTGTTATGCGCAAAAAGCCCCATACCGTAGCAGAAAACCAGGGCGCCAGGGACGATGCGTTTGCCAAAGAGACCCTCTTCGCGGGCCCACTTATCGTCGGCGACATAGGGATGAAGATCGAGAAGTAGCGAGGAGAAAATCATTAGCTCGCCCTCGGAGATTGTGCGACGAATTGAGCGATCTACTTTCCCTACTTGATAATCCTCATAGAATTCGAGCTCTTGGTTCCATACAGGGACTTGGTAGCGAGCTTTTTCATCGGGATTTGGATTCTTCATGAGAGGAATTCCTTTCTGATCTTCTCAGTATCTTCGCCAACATGAGGTGCACCTTTTCGGTGTTTGAGAGTTTTACCATCGATTTTCATCGGTGATCGCGTTGTTGGAATCGTGACGTCGGCGCCAGATTTCCCACGTCGCACCGTCTCTTGTGTCATATCTAGTTCATTAAAACCTTCGCTCTCAATCAATTCAGGGAGCGTGAGTACCGGTGCGCACCAGATATCAGCTTTATCGAGAATGGCGAGCCAATGAGCCGTACTTTGCGTTGCTAAAAGATCGGAGAGTTTCTTCACAATTTCACTTTGCTCCGACCACCAACTCTTTGGATCTTCATATTGAGAGAAATCCAGCCCGAGCAGCGCACCAAGTTGCGGGACAGGAGTCATCGCAATAGCGAGATAGCCACTAGTTGTCTTGTAGAGCCCGTAAGGTGCAGAGAGAAATGCATGCGCACCTGCGCCGCGTTTGACCAGAGTGGCATCATCAAATAATTTCGCGCTAATTAATTCGAATTGCAGGTCGAGCATCGACTCAATCAAACTTGCCTCAACTAATCCGCCTACCCCTGTTCGTTCGCGACGAAGCAGTAGCGCCGTGATGCCATGTGCGAGATGCGTTGAGGTAAATATGTCAGCGACTGCTAAGCCAACGGGGATCGGCGGATGCCCTTCTTGGCCATTGAGCCAAGGAAGTCCAGACATCGATTGTGCCAGCAGGTCTTGACCTGGGCGCTCAATCCAAGGACCAGTGGTGCCATATCCAGATGCGCTGCCATAGACGATTCTTGGATTTATCTTCTTCACATCTTCGTAGCCCAAACCTAATCGTTCGATTACGCCGGGTCGGAAGTTTTGAATGATGACATCAGCTTTCGCAACTAGCGCTTTTACTTCAGCAAGATCTGATTGATTCTTTAAATCGGCAGCGAAGCTCTCTTTATTGCGATTCATAATGTGAAAAGAGAGAGTATCTCCGTCGCTCTCAAGCCCGGCGAAAGCAAGCGTTCGACCGATATCACCTACGCCTGGACGTTCGATTTTGATCACGCGCGCACCGAGATCAGCAAGGCGCATCGCTGAGACCGGACCGGCAAGAAATTGACTGAAATCCAGGACTAGAAAACCGTCAAGAGGTAATTCAGGACGCGCTGCCAAGAGGAGAACCTTTCGTTAGAAGTGGCTAGTCAGAGCAATCAATCGGTATGGAAAATCTCAGGTATCGCTGCCCACCACTCGCCTTCAGCACGATCGGGAAGCGGTCGTTGTAGTGGCTTATTGATGTCCCACCATCGTTGCGTAGCGGGATCTTCAGCCATTTTTGCCATATCACCATCAAAATCATCACCAACGTACTCAAAATAAGAGAAGAGCAATTCGCCGTAACGGTAGATAGAGTAATTGCGAATGTTGGATTTCTTGATTTGCTCTAAGACTTCAGGCCATACCGCGGCATGGAGTTCTTCGTACCGCTCGCGATTCTCTTTTGGTATTCCCAATACACTTGCAAAACGTTGCACCATTTCTATCTCCCTTGTTCTCTTATTTATATTCCATACACATGTTCTGCAGTCTTATGAGTGATCCACTCTTGATCCTCTGCAGAGTACTTTGCGATTGCATCTAGCTGTGCTTTCCAGACTTCAACATAGTTATTCATGAGTACGATGACTGGCCAATCGCCGCCAAGGAGCGTTCGATTTGCGCCAAACTCGGTGACCACGTGGTCGACGTATGGCTGCCAATCTGCAACTGTCCAACCTGGGGCAGAAGCAGTGTTGAGACCAGAGAATTTCATGTAAACGTTCTTATATTTGGCAAGGTTGGACATTTGCGTTGCCCACGGTTCCCAAGTCTTATCGGCGATACCTGGTTTAGCAAAATGATCAACCACAATCTTCAAGTTCGGAAATTTTGCTGCAAGGACTGGCACGTTATCAACGTGCGCAGGATTCACGGCAACATAATCCAGTGCAAGTCCAGCCTTTTCGACCATCGCAATACTCTCAAGGACAGCTGGGCGGGTGATCCACTTGTCATCCGACTCATATTTAGGGTTGCTGTAATCGTGCGAGAGATTACGAACCCCTTTAAAGTATGGGCTTTTTTTCAATACTTCGAGCGCCGCGCGCGCCTCATTGGGCCGGTCGAATGGCACCCATCCGACTACACCTTTTACAAAATCACTATGTGCAGCAATATCGAGCATATAGAAGGTGTCTTCGTATGTATCCGCTGCTTGCACCAGAATCGAATCGGTTACTCCTGAGGCAGGAATCTCAGGTGCAAGACGCTCTGGGCTAAAGTCGTCATAGAGAGGGCCATATTCAGGTGCAATCCAGGAATATGTGCGCTCGCTCATCATCCATAAATGTTGATGAGAATCGATAACTCGTTTATGTGCCATTTCTCCCTCTTTCTATAGCAGTCGGTATTCATCCCAGACTGATCGAACGGTTCGTCCCTTGGTTAATTCATTAAGTACTGTCTTCTCTTTCTGTGCTCGCTCGTTTGCCATCGTGAAAACTTTGTCGATGAGCTCCTTCGGTACGACGACGATGCCATCGTTATCTGCGACGATGCCATCACCCGGATGCACAAGTACGCCACCCACCTCTGTTGGCTGATGAGTGGATTCAACCCGCATCCGCCCCTTGTAATCAAGGGGTCGAGAGAGCACACCGAAAGCATCGAAACCAACCTTGAGGATTAATTGCGTATCGCGAATGGGCCCATCGGTGACAACGCCTGTAGCACCGCGTGCCTTTGATGCGGCGGAGAAGAGTTCGCCCCAAAATGCAGAGAGTAAACCTCCGCCAGTGCCAATAGTCACTACATTGTCCTTCTGTAACGTGTCAAGGAAATCAATCGCTGCTCCGTACGGATCATTTCTGTCGTACTCAGAATCTGGTACGAATTTGATTGTTGCAGCGGTTCCAACAGCGCGCATCGTCATCTGCAACGGGCGGATCTTTGCATCCATGACGTTATTGCGGATACCAAGATCATCGAGAGAGTCGGAGACCATCGCAGTATGGACTCTCGGATCTAATTGGACGTTCATGCGCTCCTCCGTTGCACCAGATATACGTGGATAAAAGCTATGACAGTCTCACCTTTTTGATTCTTAACGGTTACTTGCTCATCAACCAACCCTTCACCATTTCGTTTGGGATGATCGCGTTTAGCAACAATCTCTGAATGGGATGTGATGGTGTCGCCAATAAAAACAGGCGCAATGAATCTGACTTTGTCGTACCCATAGCTCATAGCTACTTCGTTTATCTCGCCGGCAAGCATTCCTACTGAGACAGAGAGAATCAGTGTGCCATGGGCGATTCGCTCCTTAAATGGCTGCGTAGCGCACCATGCGGCATCCATATGGTGCGGATAGAAATCTCCAGTTTGTCCTGCATGCAAGACAATGTCTGCTTCAGTGATCGTGCGTCCTGTACTCACTCGAGTCGAGCCAATCAAGTAATCTTCAAAGTACTCTTTCATTTGGCAAGCTCCTGGTTATATTGCATATAAGTGGCGGCGATGTCGTCGATATCTTTGCTAGAGAAGTTCTTCTCTTTAAGAATCCTGTGAATGATGAGTGAACTTTGATACTGCACATCTGGCCATCCAAGAAATCGTGGCCGAACCCATGCGCGCTCCAACGTGCGAAGCGTATTGTTGAAGAAGTTACGAGTGATGGCATTAGCGTGAGGAGCTTTCCATGCAGCAAGGTTGCCGGGCTGTCCTCCAGCATCTACGTAGGTAGTAGATTGGATCTCAGGAAGCGAAAGAAGGATTGCAACCTTCGCAGCAAGTTCGATGTTTTTGCTTGCGCTTGAAATTGCAATTCCCGCGCCGCCGAGTTGTGATCCTGAAGCTAAGCCGTCAAAAGATGGTACATCGTCGTAAACAATTGGACGTACTCTAAATCCATTCCGAGAGTAATTGGTATAGCCATACATGCAGACGCTGTAATGCTCTCTATCAGTCGTTACTAGATATTCAGCGGCTTCAATGGGATTCATCATCAGACATTGCTCTGGAACCACTTTGGCAAGCGCGATCATGAAGGTGAGAACTTCGGCCGCAACTGATTTCTCAACATATTGGGAGGTCGAGCAGAGCGCGCTACCTTTCTGAGCTAGCAAAGTGGCAAATGTGGAGAATGCGTCGACTGGTTTATGGGGCCAGATCACCAAGCCTGCACGACCTGCATCGAGCACGTCATCCCAGAAGACCAGCCCTTGTGAAGTCTTATCTGGGCGGTATGCGCTTACCTGCGCAGCGGTATCGATAGCTAGAGCCCAATGTTTACCTTTATATATATATGAATCATGCGAGGCGCCAACCGAAGTTTTTGCTAATAGCTCCAAATCTGCATCGGAGGCAACATCCTCCAGAGCAATTACGGCATTAGCGTGCACAGCATCAGGTACATGGGGATGGTCGATAATCATCAAGTCGTGGTCGGCATAGAACTCACTTATGTGTTGATCCCCAAATGCCAGAAGTGAACGAGCGTTCCAGTCAACTGAGACATTCAATTGTTCTTGAAGTAGTCCATCAGAATTGACTAAACAATCTAGCCCACGAGGATGATCCCAAGTCATTCCTTTAAGTTTATGAATTGTCATTAGCTAAGTAACTCCTTGATGGAATCTGCGATGTGCGTGCGGGCAATAATTCCATCATCAATCACTTTTCCACAATTAAAGAAGCCATGAATCATCCCTGGATAGTCCCGATAAATGACGCGAACGCCATCTTTCCGCAGTTGTTCGGCATACAGTGAGCCATCATCTCGAAGCACATCAAACTCCGCAGTGATTACAACTGCAGGCGGCAGATCTGTAAAAGTTTCGCAGTTGAGCGGCACCGCATACGGATTCGAATAGTCCTGTTCACCATTGAGGTACAAACTCCAAAGCCAACTCATAGTTCGCTTCGATAGCCCGTACCCAACTGCATTCGTGTTGTAAGAAAGCGTCTCAAAATCCACTCCCACGCATGGATAGATTAAAAGTTGATAGGCAAGGGCGAATTTCTTTTCATCACGATTACGTATCGCTACTCCTGCAGCTAGATTTCCACCTGCGCTATCTCCGCCGATACCAATTTTTCTCGTATCGATTCCGAGTTCATCTGCATTACTAAAGACCCAAGCCAGTCCAGTAAAACAATCATCATGTGGAATAGGAAATTTATGTTCTGGAGATTTTTGATAGTTAATGGAGACAATCACCGAATCTGTCATCTTGGCTAAAGCGCTAAGTTGTGCGTCGTACATGTCAACGGAAAAGTACGACCAACCACCACCGTGAAAATAAACCATGCCATTTTTTGGATTCTCTCCGGCAGGCTTATAGATCCGGATAAGTAAGTCAGCCGTCTCGCCAGGTATAAATCGATTGGAAATATTGACGTTAGGGGTGACTTCGCCAGCGATACTCATATCTGCATATGCGCCCGCTCGACCAACGGGAATCGGAATATCAATCAACTCCGGCGCATCTGCACCCGGTGCCAAAAAAGCTTCGCACTGCGGATGCAGAGCCACGGTGTACTCCTTATTCCTTGATGGAACCTGCGAGCATTCCCCGGATCAGACGCTTTTGGGAGACCAAGAACATGATCATGATGGGGAGCGCAATCAATATTCCAGCGAGCGCAATCTCTGGTTTGTAAATCGGGACTGAAGTTGCCCCAATGCCAGGGTTGATGGCAGGAGTTGAATAGAACAAGAAACCTAGACCCAACGGCAAGGTGTAGTTTTCGCCCGAATAGAGCATCACATATGGCATGAAGTAGTTCGCCCAATTTCCGATAAAGGCGAAGAATGCCAAGAGACCAAGAAGCGCCCCAGAGAGTGGGAAGGCAATCCTCGTGTACAGCTGCCAATCGCTGCAGCCATCGAGGCGAGCTGACTCGTATAGCTCGGGTGGGATAGTCGTCGAATAATAGATGTAAGAGAGAAATGCTCCGAACGGATAAAGAGACGAAATCAAAATTACTGACCATGGATTATCAACAAGTTTCACTTTATCCATCATCACGAATAATGGAATAACAAGCGCAACCGGCGGGATGAGCATCATGATGAGCGTGCTGATGAGGAATGTCCGCTTGAAGCGGATCTTTGACGCTGAAATGACAAAGCCGGCAAGAGAGGCAGTGACTGTCGCAATGATGACAATTGCTGCATTAAAGAGAACTGAGTTGAGTACCCACTTACCAATCACGCCATTATCGAAGAATTGAAGATTCTGCCAAGCATTCCAATATCCCTTCAAACTTCCAAATGCGAGTGGATTTCGCGAACTGAGTTCAGGATCAGTCTTGGACGCTGCAAGTACCAACCAAAGCATTGGCACAATGCTGATGACGGCGAAAAAAATGAGCCAAGAATTGACGAAGAACATCCCAATACGACTCTCTTGTCGCGTCGGCTTCGCCTTCTTCGTTGGTTGCGGTGAAACCACTGTTGTACTCATATGTCCGCCTTCTCAGTTTCTTTCTTATTTCTGATGGTCTTGTCATCGAACATGTCGGTCTTGAAGATAACGACGAGAGCGCCAATCATGCTTGGAATGAGCAGGATGATGGAGAGCGCCGAAGCGCCACCGAAGTCACCGCTCTTGAATGCAAGTTCATAGCTGAGTTGGTCGAATGACCACGCATTTGCGATTCCGGTGTACACGCTGCTCGTTAATAGCTGTGGCTCTACGAAGATTTGCAGACCACCAGCGAAGAGAAGCACGGCCATGTAAATCACATATTTGCGGATTAACGGAAGTTTGATTCGCACTGCTAGTTGGAAGGCTGAGCAACCATCAACTCGAGCAGCTTCGATTATTTCCGAAGAGATGCTTTGTAGCGAGCCATACTGGATCAGAATCCAGTTACCCGCAATCGTAAAGAAAGTCATGATTGCGATGATGTATACAAGGTTTTTAGTTTGCCAAATTTGTGTAGCAGATTCGATGCCTAGCGCATTGAGAATAGATTTGATGGGACTTATTGTTGGTTCAAGGATCGCCCACCATACGAGGACTGCGACTGCTCCCGAAATTGAAGCGGGGACAATATAAGCCATTCTTAGATATTTGCTCCAGCGCGAGTGGCGCACATCAAGCATCAACGCCATCATGATGACGATAATCAAAGTGAGTGGTACGTATATAGCCATAAAGCCGAGAACATTTTTCACTGCTTGTGGGAATCGGAAATCTTGCACGACAATCTTGAATGCGTCCCAACCGCCATCCGGATTTGTGAGCGATTCCCCTGGTACCTCTAGTACCGCCATGATCAACGGAACGAGTCCAAAAGCTATAAGTAAGAATAGATATGGCGCGAGCATCACCTTCATCAAGATATTTCGCTGTTTGTATTTTTTAGCCTTTGCCATCCCAGCTCCCTAAAACTTTTTCTCACCTAACGTCATTTAAGAAGCGGCGGACTTGTTTGACCAAATCCGCCGCTCGATAGTACGAGTAATTCTTACGAATTACTTGGTTGTGACCTCATAGCCCAACTGTTGAGCAAGGTTTGAGGTATAGGTTGCGTACGCCTCAAGTGCCTTTTGAATGTCTTTCGACTTCGCAAGCTCTGGTGCGTATGCCGCGCCCCATGCGCCGTCAGCGTCATAACGAACTGGCTTTACGCCGGTCCAGACTTTGCCAGCTTGAGCAGCCATTGCTGCATATGGAGAGCCGTTGTAGTACTTGTCAGCATCGATCTTTGCCTTCCAGAGCTTGTTGCCCTTGATATATGCAGGGAAGGTAGGAGCACCAGTGCTGCCATCTGGGTTCTTCACGGTAACAACGTTTCGCTTGTCGCCAACCATGAAGATTGCGAAGTCGAGCGCTGCGCGTGGGAATTTAGCGTGTGGAGAGATCGTGTAGATACCGCCACCCCACTCACCAGAGTAGTTGGTTGTCTCGCCATCCCAGGTAGGCATTGGAGCTGCTGTTAGTCGACCTGCTGGAATGTTGAAGGAAGAAGCTGGACGAAGTACGAACTCACCAAACCATGATGGTCCAATGTGAGCAACGATCTTGCCCTCTTGGCCGATCTTTACATACTCAGGTGAGAATGCAGAACCTGGGTAGTAGACGCCCGCATCGATTAGTGGTTGAAGTGCCGCGGTTACGCGGGTGCACTTTGGTGATTTTGCGTTGATGACTACTCGAGTTGCCGACTTCTCATTGTTCAATGGGCATTGTGATGGCCAGAAGTATGAGGAGTATGCAGCAGCATCACCAAGAGCACCGAGTGAATATCCTGGGTGGTTCTTAGCAAGATCTGCACCAATCGCGAATAGTTCGCTCATCTTGGTTGGAACTTTGTAGCCGAAATCTGCGAACAACTTCGTGTCGTACCAGAGGACAGATTGAGCCATATCGTTCTTTACGCAGTAGTACTTTCCATCTGCGCCTTTGCACCAGTCATTGAGCTTGCCAAAGTTCTTGATCTCATCTGGCTTGAGCAGACTGGAGATCTCACGGGCGTTGTTGATGATTGGGTTACGAAGAACCGCTACATCGTTTGGTGGGCCGAATACAACATCTGGCCAACCCTTCTTAACACGGTTGAAGAGCTGAACTTTCGCGAGCAAGTCACCTTGTGCGTGAAGTTCAACCTTGACGTTTACTTTGCCCTTCATAATCTTTGCGTACTCTTTTGCACCTGGAAGGCGTGGTGAGTCAACCCAAACCAAGATTGAAGGTGTTGCAGATTGTGCTGGCACGCTGATGAGTGCGCTACCTGCTATGGCAAACACACCTGCAAGGGCCAGAAGTACTTTATTTCTTTTCAAAGGTTCCCCCTCTATGTTCGGGTGGGCAGAAATTCCCCCATCCGGATTTTGACTAATACTATGGACGAAATACTATTTCGTATAGTATTTTTTTAAATGTTACCGGAACTTTATAAAGCCCTAGAGAGCTAAGCTCGCTTCATATATAAGGAGTGCAGCATGAAAATTACCAACGTCGAGGTAGTACTTGTTGACCGGCCTGCTTTCACTCCTGCCTTTGTCTGGCGCAAAGGTATTCCTGGCTCGGATGGTCCAATCACCGCAGGCTGGCTAATTATTGAGACGGATGCGGGCATTACTGGGTTTGCCTCTGCAGCGCGTGGAGTGATTCTCAAGGATTACATAGATCGCCGCTTTAAGAACGAGCTCATCGGGATGGATCCACTGCAACGCGAGTATCTCTGGGAGCGCGCATGGGAACTCGATCGCATTGAGAGATTTGCGCCCAATATGGCGCACGTTGTGGATGTAGCGCTCTGGGATATCGGTGCGAAAGCAGCGAAGCTTCCTGTTTACAAACTTCTTGGCGGCTTTCGAGAGTCAATTCCTGCATACGCCTCGACAGTAACGTATTCATCTATCTCTGAGTTTCTCGATATTGCAGATCAAGCATTAGAACTTGGTTACCCCGCTATCAAACTTCATGCATTTGGTGACGCGAAAAAAGATGCCGAGCTTTCATTAGCGCTTCGTGCTCACGTTGGACCTGACGTGCCACTGATGTATGACGGTTCAGCTGGATTTGATTTGATGGATGCGATGTATCTTGGTCATGCGCTCGATGAGGCTGGTTTTCTATGGTACGAAGAGCCCATGCGCGAATTCTCAGTGACTGCATATAAATGGTTAGGAGAACGCGTTCGGATCCCATTACTTCTTGGCGAAGTCACCGAAGGTGCGCATATGAGTTCAGGAGATTTCGTTGCTTCAGGAGTTGCAAGCGCGCTTCGTGTGAGCACTTTCCTGCGCGGTGGGTTCACTGGCGCAATGCGGATCGCACACCTTGCAGATGCTTATCATTTGCGAGCTGAAGTACATGGGTTTGGTCTAGAGAGCGCTCATCTATGTATGGCCATTAAGAACAACACTTTCTACGAATCTCTCGTCTTCGGTAATCCAATCACCCGGGAATCGCTTGTAGATAAGAACGGACTAGTCCATGGTCCAAGCGCTGTAGGAATCGGCTATGAAGAGCAATGGGAAGCAGTCGGAATTCCTCTGGGATTAGAGAAATATGTTAAATAGTTCAGTCGCTGTCCCGCGTAGGTCGGTACTTTCCGATGAAATATATTTTCTTATCCGTAAGATGATTTTTAATTACGAGATTTTGCCAGGAGCAAAAGTAAATATTGATGCGCTTGCTAAGCAGCTCGAGGTCTCACAGACCCCAGTTCGCGAAGCGTTATCTAGGCTTGAATCCGACGGTCTCATCGTGAAAGAACCATTAAAAGGTTTTCGCGCCACTAATTTGCTCACTATGCAGCAGCTCGATGATCTCTTCAAATTTCGGCTTCTCATAGAGCCTTTTGCTGCTGCGGAAGCCGCTAAAAGAATTGATGAAACTGGCAGAAAAGCGTTGAAGTCCGAGATTGAGAGCGCCAAAAATGCAATAAAGATTTCAGGTGATGATCAAGTCGAAGCGCTTACCGAGCATGACGCTAGATTTCATTCACTTATAGCGAGTATGTCTGGGAATGTTGTGCTATCCGAATCTTTTGAACGAACACATTGTCATTTGAATCTCTTTCGTTTATACATTGCAAACCAAAGAAGTCTGATTGTCGGAGAAACGCGTGCAGCCTTAGTAGATAAATTATTCAAACAGTATTACAACTCAGCGTCAGGGCAAGTGGCTATCAAGGAGCATGAGGAAATAGCGCTAGCTATCACAAGTGGTAATTTCAAATCTGCACAGAAATCAATGCATTTACATATAGAGAGCTCCTTGAAACGTTTCTATCCAGCCGCAAATGCGCTTTATCTCGTCGAGATCGCAACCAGTGAGGAGTTAGTGTGAGTACTGTCATCACCGATATTGAGATTCGAGCATGCCGGGGGAAGGATGACCTTGGAGCGCTTGATGCAGCATCTGCCGTCGCGCTACCTGGAGGTGCTCGTCCGGATTTCACAGTCGTCACGTTGAAAACTTCCGACGGAACTACCGGCACCTCTTTCGGTTTTGGCGCACAAGATGCCAAGGCTGCTGCCGCGACTATGTCACAGGTGAAGCCTTTCTTTATTGGACGTAGTCCACATGATGCAGCGAAGAATATGAAAGATTTTGAATTCTTCGATCGACGATGGAACCACGTTCCTATTTACTCTTATGCTCCTTTTGACAATGCCTGTTGGGACATTGTTGGCAAGATGGCACATCAGCCTGTGTACAAATTACTCGGCGCTGCGCGCGAGAAAGTTCCACTGTACGTATCATCAATGTTTCTTCCTGGCCCAGATGATTACGCCAAACAGGCTCTTGAGGTAAAAGCAAAGGGATACAAGGGATACAAACTGCACCCTCCTGGTGGACTTGATCTAGATATTGCCTGCTATCGAGCAGTCCGTGAAGCCGTTGGTGATGATTTCACGCTTATGGCGGATCCGGTCATCATGGATAGTTATGAGTCTGCACTAAAAGCTGGGCGCGAATTGGAACGTCTTGGATATCGCTGGCTTGAGGAGCCTCTTCTTGATGTGAATCTCAATGGTCTTCGGAAACTTCGCGAGAAACTAGATATCCCTATTTGTGGTACCGAAGTGATTGCAGGCGCGCATTACACGACAGCGCACTGCATTGCAGAAGGTATCGTCGATATCGTGCGTACCGATGTCTCATGGCGAGGTGGAATCACTGCGGTAATGAAAACGGCACACGTTGCGGAAGCATTTGGCGTGCAATGCGAACTACATACCACGATCTACCACGGGCTAGAGCAAGTGCAACTACATCCCTCCCTCGCAATCCCTAATTGCGAATTCTTTGAGACCCTTTACCCATTCGACGATTTTTTATTTGGCACCAAGACGCAGCTTAATATCCAAGATGGTTACGTCATGGCTCCAGTAGGTGAAGGGCTCTGCATCGAGTACGACTGGGACTTCATCGACAAGCACACCGTTGCCACTTTCTAATTACTAATTAGTGAAATTAGAGAGCGGCCGTCCGGTAATTAGCGGATGCCAATCCTCGCGCTTTGACCAAGGCGTTTCGTAGGTTGGGTCGTTTGCATACCTTTTCACTGTGAAGTTCAGGTGCGCGAGCGTTCCTGGAGCCAAGTCAAGAGCGAAATGCTTGTCGTTGATATCGGTAACTTTCCCGTCGATTTCGACTGAAATAAATTGATGCTCTCCGAATCCACCGGATTGCAAGACGAGTACGCGTTGTGTAGATCCAACGTTCGCTACATGGACGGAGGTGGTGGTTTTGGAGATGTGATCGACCATGATCGAAACGTCTTCGGGTAAGCCACTACGCTGGTTATCGCCGTCGAAAGGTCTGATGTTTGCAAATTGGAAGCCACCATGTGAGATGTGCATCGGGGAACCAGTTGCCAACTGCATGAGACCTTCGAAATAAACCGGGCTAAACCATTGCCAGGCATGAACTTGGTATCCAACCTTTAAAAGATCCAACTCAATGATGACATCGGTAGTTTCAGGCGAGTAACTATCCCAATTCTCTTGATTACCAATTTTAGATCTCATCCTGTGTAGATGGATATCAATTAATTCAAGATTGGCTTTGAGAATCTCCTTGGGGAAATCAGGAAGCCGGCCTTGGATAAATTCAAACCAGGAGAGGGTATTTGCAATGAAATGCTTATAACCCAACGTGTTATGGCCTGGCTTTCCAGGAATGATGATTTTTGACCAATCTTCAGTTCGAGGAATCGCGGAAATGCGATTGAGATCTTGATCATCCAGCGATGTAGTCCATAAGTAGATGAGATGACGTGGCGAAGCATCGCGGTAATCGCCCCACCCACTGTCGAAGTGGCGATGAGGGACAAGTACGCGATCTCCTTCAACTTTGCGAAGCTCCCAGTTCTTATCAAATTGCTGGCGAGCAACATCAAGGTAGGAGTAATCACCTGTGAGTAGCACAGCGTTCATCACCGCGTTGGTTAGCGGTTCCATGATGGTCATCAAGCCGTGCGGCCAACGCCACCCGTAATAACCGCCCCACCATTTGCCATCGTTATATTCGCCGACTTTTCCACTCAGGCCCACATTATCTGGCATGTACCCATCATTGGCATTTGCGCGATCAGCCCAGACTTTAATGTAATCAAGCACCCAATTCTTCTCGGCAGAGTCGTGCGAGTACATATACGCATGTGTAATCATCGTGGTCGCATTGAGATTAAGAGGGACGTCACCTCGATTCATTCGTTGATTCATTTTTTCAATGAGACGTTTGTAAATCACCGGATCAGACCAGTTGCACTTCATGGATTGAAAATCAACGCCCTCAATATCTTCATATGGCGCTAAATAATCATCCAGGACTGTTCGGTGGGTATGCCAATCTTCTTCCGTAACGATGAATCGAGGACCTCGGCTGCCGTTAAGGGGTGAACGGATGATCTTCTTCTCTTTGTCGAAATTTTCGGCAAGAGGATCCTCGCCCATATACATGCGCGCAAAACGTCGAGCACGTTGGCGGTCCATCAAACTTTCCGGCTTGGTAAGTCCAAGGAAGTAAAAGTACAAATAGCCTTCGCCATGATGCATCCAGTCGTAATATCCATCGAACTCGCGATGAATTTGTCCATATTCGGTCCATTGCAGAGTTATTGATTCCCACATCTTGCGGGCAAGATCATAAATCTCTTCGCTGCCACCAATTGCGTACAAGAGAGCGAGGTTATGGAACGCTTCATATGGATCATCCGATCCATCCATGCTGCCGAACTCACTTTTCCATTTCAGCGTGCCATCTACGTTTGTATATTTCTTAACGAATTCCGGGGCGGCTTCATTAAGTTTGGCAATCATTTCACGCTCTAAAAGCGCCCAATCTGGCGCTGCGGCCTTACTCGATATCAATACTTTTTTCATTGCCATTCCTTCCCATCAGGAAAACTAAATCGCTTGATTGAGTCTGCAAACATTTCTCCACCAGCACCTGGCGCAGTTGGTGCGAGATATTTGCCTTGTTTAATTTCGACAGGGGAAACAAAATGTTCATGCAAATGGTCAACAAATTCGATGACCCGCGCATCATTCTCGCCAGAGACAGCGACATAGTCGAACATTGAAAGGTGTTGAACGAGTTCGCAGAGGCCAACACCACCTGCATGCGGACAGACCGGGATCCCAAACTTGGCAGCCATCAATATATTTGCAATATTTTCATTTGGCCCTGCAACTCGAGTTGAATCAATTTGCATAAAAGAAAATGCTCCCAGCTGGAGCATTTGTTTGAAGATAATGCGATTTTGAACATGCTCTCCAGTTGCTACGCGAATCGGGGCGATTGCCTTCGCGATAGTGGCATGGCCAAGTGCATCGTCGGGAGAAGTTGGCTCTTCAATCCAATAGAGATCGACACCATGCAACTCTTTCAACCATGCGATTGCCTCATCAACGCTCCAAACCTGATTAGCATCGATTGCAAGGCGAACGTTTGGCCCTACTGCTTCTCGAGCTAATCGTAATCGGCGTTTATCATCGGCAATAGAGCCACCGCACTTTAATTTAATAAGCGTGAATCCATCAGCAACAGCTTCTTTGGCCAAACGAACCATCTTCTCGTCGCTATAACCAAGCCAACCTGGTGAGGTTGTATATGCGGGCACACCATCTTTAAGAAGTTTCGCCTTTCTGGCAGCTTTAGTTGGCTCTGCCTTCTTTAGGATTTCTAGCGCTTCTTCTGGTGTGAGGACATCGCGGATGTACCGAAAATCAACGAGCGAAACAATTTCTTCTGGGCTCATGTCTGCGAGAACTTCCCAAAGTGGTTTACGTTCATGTTTTGAAACAAGATCCCATAACGCAGTCAGTACTGCGCCAACTGCCATGTGTGTCAGACCCTTTTCTGGGCCAAGCCATCGAATCTGTGAATCGCTTACCAAATCACGCGCAATCTGACCGAGCGCGCCCTTCAATTCGGAAACTTTGATACCAATAACCTTTGGTGCCAACAATTCAATTGTTGCGCACTGTAATTCAGTGCCTCGACCAAGAGTGAAAGCGAAGCCATGTCCGGAGATTTCTGAATCAGTGTCGAGAATGAGGTAAGCGGCCGAATAGTCAGGATCTTTATTCATGGCATCGGATCCATCAAGAGATTTCGAGGTGGGGAAACGAATATCTGCGATTCGGAAGCCGGTGATTGTTGTCATGAGACCCTTTCGCTAAACAGCAAAAATCCTATACGATTCCGTCATGTCACGCCATAATCAAAAAATCGCATTGAAGCGAGTGCCACTTGAAATCACTCGATTGGGTCTTGGGACTGCGCCTCTTGGCGGAATGTTCACTTCAGTCTCTGAACACGATAGTGATGAGCTCATCGAAACCGCTTTTGAAATTGGAATCAATTATTTCGATACCGCACCACTCTATGGTTATGGTCGATCTGAAGTTCGCTTAGGTCGCGCACTTCGGGCAGCGAAGAGAGATTTCGTAATCTCTACAAAAGTTGGTCGAGTTCTGAACGAAACCTCACAGCCGGATAAAGAATTCTTCAAAGATGCTGACCCGACAAAAGAATCTGTGTATGACTGGAGCGCGGATGGAGTCAAGCGATCAATTAATGAGAGTTTAGAACGCCTGGGGCTAGATCATATTGACATGGTGTTACTACATGATTGTGAAGATTTTCTTGAGCAGACGATTCGCGAGGCTTATCCAGTCCTAGATAGCTATCGCTCACAAGGAATAATCAAAGCGGTTGGAATGGGGCTTAATCTCTGCGCACCATCGGTTGCAGTGATGAAAGAGACCGACCTTGACTGTGCGCTTATTGCTGGCCGTTACACGCTTCTTGATCAAGAGGCACAGGAAGAGCTTTTCCCACTTGCTCTGAAGAAGAATGTCTCGATGATTATCGGTGGCGTATACAACTCGGGAGTTTTAGCAAACCCAGTGAAGGGCGCCGCATATAACTACGCTCCAGTAAGCGAGGATTTGCTCGACCGCGCTCTCGCAATAAAGGCATTCTTAGCCGAACGAGGAGTCTCATTGACCGCTGCTGCAATTCAATTCCCGCTGCGTCATCCAGCCGTGGCCACAGTATTGACCGGCTCGCGCAGCGCAGCGGAGCTCCGGGCAAATGTTGCGGATTTTAATGCAGAAATCTCAGACTCCGTGTGGAACGAATTGGAAGCGAGTGGTCTCATCAAACCACTCTTACTTCATTAAATTCGTAGTATCTTTTGCGAAATCATTGCTCCACGTTGAAAAGAGTGTAGTGGCGCTCAAAATCGCATCGTTAGCTTTCTTCACCAATTTCTTATCATTCTTCTTTATCGCCGGCGCATAAAGATTGATTGCACTTGTATAAGCTTTTATAAACTTTCGTAACGTCACATCAGATTTTTTAAAACCAGATGAAACTTTTATTTTAGAGAAATTGATTAAGGAACTCTTTACGAGATTATCGGCGATTTGCGCTTTTTTCATCCACGCCTTGTATTCAGCTGAACCGAATTTATCCGGAGCGGCTTGATAGGTATCTCCCCACGTACCAATCGCATTAGAGAATTCTTGCGTTAGCGTGCTCGCATTTTGTGCGTATTTTGCATCGCTCTCGCTCATCGCCGCAAAGGCGGGTGATGCAATAGACAATAACAAAGTCAGAACTAGCGCAAGGCTTTTAATTCGAACTCTCATTCCATAAGACTAGCGGAATACTCTCTTATTCATAAGGAGTAACGCAGCACATAGATATGCGATCGCGATTGCCATTGGGACAACAGGAGTGAGCCCACTTGACGGCAGGAAGAATGCGCATAACAGAGCCCCGGAGACGATGGCGCCATTGACGACGACGTCATAAACGGCGAAAACGCGCCCACGAAAAATATCGTTTGTTCGTTGTTGCACAATTGCATCATTGGTGACTTTCACAGCCTGTCCGGCCATGCCGGTAACGAATCCCATCACGATTAACGTAGTTTCATTCTGTGCAAATGCAAAAATAATTGGCATCACAGCAGCGGCAGCCATCGCGCAACGACTCCAGAGGAAACGATCAACTATGCGGGTAATAGGTGGAGTGATAACAGCTCCAAGTGTGATGCCAAGCCCAGAGAGCACTAGCGCCAGTGCAAAACCGCCCAAGCCAGCATCAGGATTTTGAGCGTCATTGAAAGTATTTCGTTCGAGAATGAGCGCCATTAATGTCAATGCAGTGAGGCCGCCACGTTGAATCGCTACTACTACGATGGCGACAAAACTCGTCTGTCTCGCCCATAAATATGAGAAACCTGCGCGCATCTCATTGAAACCTTCAAACCATGCCGGAGCAATTTGATGGGGCTCTGGGCCGAGCTCGCTCTTTCCCATTCGTAACGCAAGGAGCGCTGCCGCAAGATAGCCAAGTGCAGCAACTACCACCAATAGCGCATCAGCTTGATCTGGATTTGCAATCGTATTAAATACCTTACGAAGTCCCACACCCAATCCGCCGCCAAGCACAATCGCGATAGTTCCACCAGTGACGCTGAGCGCATTCGCGCCAATGAGATTCTCCTCGCTTACTAATCGTGGTGTTGCAGCGGAGAGACCAGCGAGAATCAAGCGGTTGATTCCAAATGAAACGAGAACAGTAAGCGTGAGTAGCGCACCGGTATTACCAAATACGAGAACAAGCGCGACAAATATTAAGGTGAAAGCGCGGAGTGAATTCGCGTATAAGAGAATCTGTCGTCGTGAGTATTTATCGAGCAGTGTTCCCACAACTGGCCCGACAAGAGAGTACGGAAGCAAAACAACGGCAAACGCGATCGCAGCGCTCTGCGCACTTGCCGCCCGCTCAGGTGAGAAGAGCAAGAAGGCCGCTAGCGCGCTTTGATAGAGACCATCGGTTCCTTGCCCCATCCAACGGATGGCAATCAATCGCCAGAAACGACCAAAGTGCGGAAACCACTTGGGTCGCAAAGGAGCGGTGAGCTTTGCCATGTGGCCAAGCCTAGAGCGTTATTTGAGATTACCCTTATCCCATGTGGTCGCAACGTTCGATAATCGACTATTCGCTCCAAAAGCGAGCGACGATTTTCAATTTCCTCAAGAATGCTTTTCATGGCACCACCAGCGATCCGACTGACGCAGACCCCTATCTGTTTAAAGCGGCAAAATTCCATGGTGAAGAGACAGATCGCGAGTGTCCACTTTGTCGTCGTGAGAAATTGGTGGAACTAAATTACATATTTGGCGACGAGCTGGGTCAATATTCTGGTCGCCTCAAGTCGAATAAAGAATTAGAAGAGCTAGAGAATGAACATGGTGAATTTCGAGTATACGTAGTTGAAATCTGCCAACGATGTCGATGGAACCATCTACACACCTCCTATCTCCTAGGGGATGGCCGTTCACGGAAACCGCCTCGAAAGGTGCGAACCCTTGAGGATGAAGATTTCGTCAAATAATCAGTAACCTACTCATATGGCTGCACCGAAGGGAAAACCACGACGCGTCTCGCTCAAACGCTTGGCGTTGCGCTGGATGCTTTTCTTAGGTGGGCTTGGCTTCTTCGCTGGATCTGTACTTCTGGTTTTTTCATACTTTACCGTTCAAATTCCTGACCCGAATTCATATGTCACTAGCCAGGCAACCATCCTTACCTACGATGATGGTTCTGAGTTTGCACGCATCGGAGCGCAGAATCGAACTAGCGTCCCCTTAGGAAAAATTCCACTTGATCTACGCCACGCGGTGTTGGCCGCGGAGAATCGAAATTTCTATAAAGAGCATGCAATTAGTCCAACAGGAATCATTCGCGCTCTCTTTAATATGGCGCGAGGCGGGGCTGTCCAAGGTGGATCTACAATCACTCAGCAATACGCCAAGACAGCATTCTTGACTCCCGATCAAACTATTAAGCGTAAAATCAAAGAGTTAATCATCGCAATTAAATTAGAGAACACAATGACTAAAGATGAGATTCTTGAGAGCTATCTCAACACCATTTATTTTGGTCGCGGCGCGTACGGGGTTGAAACCGCATCACAAATGTATTTTGGCAAAAGCGTCCGAGATTTGACGCTGAGGCAATCAGCCGTTCTTGCATCGGTGCTTCGTTCACCTGGTTATTACGATCCAGGGTTACGTGATGGTAACGCCGAGCGATTAGCAGCACGGTATCGGTACACCATTCGTGGGATGGTCTCAGCCGGTTGGGCAGACAAGAAGCTCTTGAATAATCTTGAGATGCCAGCGGTTCAACCGCGCTCGAAGAGTGGAATTCTTGCTGGTCCGAAAGGGTATCTCGTTGCAGCCGTCCAGAAAGAGCTCAATCAGCTGGGCTTCTCGGACGAGAAATTGCTAGTGGGTGGTCTGCGTGTGACGACCACTCTCAATAAAAAAGCACAAGAAGCTGCAGTATTGGCGGTAAGTAAAGAGGCGCCAAAGAAAGCTCCGGATGATCTTCATATTGGCTTAGCTGCGGTAAGGCCAGGCACTGGCGCAATTCTTGCGATGTATGGTGGACCTGATTATGTAGAGCGACAGTTGAATAATGCGACGCAAGGAATTACACAAGCGGGCTCGAGTTTCAAGCCATTTGCGTTAGCAGCTGCGCTCGAAGCGGGCATCTCCGTTGATACCGTGTGGAATGGCCAGTCACCCCAAACTTTTGATGACAATGGCAAGCCATATCTAGTAGCAAATTATGGAAAAAAATCCTACAAGAACTTAACGTTGCTAGAAGCCACGGAGAAATCAGTCAATACTGTCTATGTCCCACTCGGCATTGCGGTTGGACCAGAGAAAGTCATTGACGCTGCTCGTCGAGCAGGAATCCCTGAAAAAGTAGAGATGGTCCCAACTCCATCCGTTGTGCTGGGCGTAGCTAGTCCACATGTTCTCGATGTAGCAAATGCGTACGCCACCTTCGCGGCAGAGGGAATTTATGCCAAACCATTTTTAGTAGTTGAAGTTGGCAGTCGCAATGGTGGTCTGCTCTACAAAGCAAACCCACAAGGTCAAGAAGTATTCGCAAAAGAGGTGATGGCTGACCTCACCTATGCGCTTCAGAGCGTCGTGAAGTTTGGCTCTGGTTTTGCAGCGCAAAAGCTTGGTCGACCAGCGGCAGGAAAAACAGGCACGAGCCAAGAAAATAGCTCGGCATGGTGGAATGGATATACGCCACAAATAGCAGCATCCGTAGCTTTCTATCGAGATGATTCAACTGAATCATTGCGTGGCATCGGTGGCATGAGAACTCTCACCGGTGGATCTTTTCCTGCGCGAATCTGGACCGAGTTTATGAAAGGTGCGCTAGCAGGTGAACCGGTCTTGGATTTTCCAGAACCTGTTTTCATCGGAGAGGATGCGCTCGCCGATGGTTCGATTTATACCTTGATTCCAAAGCCACCGGGATTCGAGGATGTAACAACACCACCGATAAACCCATCGCCAAGTGCAGCACCAAGCAGCGCTAACCCTTCCGCCCCCGCCGCTTCCCCAACCCCCACTAAATCTGGTAATTAATGCGAGTTCGTTCAGTTGCACTGGGCGTATTCATACTCGCGCTTCTTTCGGCAACTTTCAGTTATTTAAAATTTGCCCGGTGTGTGGAGAGCGGATGGATATCTCCCGCTGTCTATCAATTGGGCTGTTACACCGATATCACAGCCCTCTATGAGGCTAGACAATTTTCCGTGGATAGTTTTCCTTATAGTTCGGGCGTTAATTCATTGGAGTATCCAATCCTCTCCGGAATTGGCATTTGGTTGATTTCATTAATCACAAAAGATGGCCCCGAGGGGTTATATCAATTTTTCATTCTCAACATCATTGCACTTTCAATTTTCTATTCGTATCTAATTCATTTAATTGCGAAAATTGAGCGTAAGAGCGCTCTAATCTATGCGCTATCACCAGCAGTAATTTCGGCGCTCTTCATCAATTGGGATATCTGGGCGATTACCCCAATGATCGCATCGCTCTATTTTCTCAATGGCAACCGTTATCGATTAGCGGGTGCGCTCCTGTCGATTGGTATTTTTCTAAAATTCTTTCCAATCATAGTCATCATTCCCATTCTGCTTTTCATATGGCGCAGACCATCAGCGAGTGCACAATTTTTGCAAGGCTTAGGCGCAAGCGCTGTGCTAATAAATGTTCCCTTCATGCTCCTTGATCTCAATGGCTGGGCGAAGTTTTACATATTCAACTACCAGCGCGGAGTAGATTTCGGCTCGCTTTGGTACGTGATTTCCCTAAAAGGCTCCTGGATTTCTGCCTTGAATTGGATAGCCACCCCACTAGTGCTCGTTCTACTGCTGCTCATCTATTTCAGATTTCGAGATAACTTACTTGGCAGTATCTTTCTCGCTTCAGTTATTTTCTTCACTTTGAATAAGGTTTATTCACCACAGTACGTTCTCTGGTTAACCGTCGTCGCGCTACTTTTCTTTCCAAAAACTCGAATCTTCTACGCGCTATTTTCGTTATGGCAAAGCGCAGAGCTCGGTTATCAGATTGGAATTTGGCGCCATTTGTTGACCATCCTTCAAGAAAGCGGTGGGATATCTGCCGATACTTATATCGGAATTACGGTATTTCGAATTTTTACCTTATTGCTGTTAGCGGGTTATGGACTCTACTTACTCGAAAACAACTTCGTGAAAGGTGGTCGTAGTGAACCGAACCGTCAATCCGATCTCTTCGCCTACCTCAGGCGGGACTCCTGACTTCATATACAGCAGCGAATTATGCATGTGCGGCGCTTCTGCAAATGAAAGCACCTTTCCATTCCAGCTATATGGACTTGGGTTCCAACCAAATAGTCGAAAGAGCGCTTTCAATAACTGCTTGCCACCGCGAGTAGGAACCTCTAGCCCGATTCCCTCGGCGGTACCTCCTGCAGCGATGATTAACCAACCGCGCCCCGGTGCAAGCTGTCGATAGCCAACCTTTTCGCGCGCTACTAATTGATGACAATCGAGAACTTTTGCTGTTGCGGTAAGACTTGTACGCGCGCCAAGCCATAAATCTGTTCCGACTCGTACGCGCCATCGGATATCTGGCCAACGCTTGCGCACCTCCACCAGATCATCTGGTGCAATATGTGAAATCCAAAGTGTTTGTGAATAGTCGGACGGATGCACCCCGACTTTTGCTAATTGCTCTAATTGACTAGCAATCCAAGTGATCGTATCGCTCTTCATTCTCTTTTGATCAATCGGAAGATGAATAGCTAACCCTTCGCACCTACCGGAAGTTGCGTAATCAGAAATAGCTCCCTTTACTTGAGCAATTTCAAATCCGTGTCGTTTTACGGGCGAGATTATTTCGATTACAAATCGGGCAGGTCGCTTTTCGATAAAATCTTTACTATGCGGTGCAACTGTGTGAATAATCCACGATTCATCAATCGATTCTTGTGGTGAGAGCAGCAGCAAATCGCCGTTGTATTGAGAACGAATAATCGCTGCCTCTTCTGCGCTATAACAAGCTACGCATGCTGCGCTGAAACCTTCTGCCTCACGGGCAAGTGTGGGAATACCGAAACCGTATCCATTTCCCTTGATTACCGGGACCAGATCACCTTGATGACGAGCAACGTAATGCGAGATGTGATGGCGCCAGCGCTCCCCATCAACGTGCAAGGTCAGTGAACTCATATAGCTATCTTCTCACCGTCTGTTGAGATATGCACGGAAGGCCATATAAAGCAGTGAATTAAATGAATAATCCCACTCGCCCATTACTTCAACAGCGCGGCCTCCAACACCGACTTTGAATTGCAGAAGACCAACATGAGAGTTGTTCTTATCCAGGGTCGCCGTAATCCCACGTAAGTCATATACATCTGTTTGTGAATTAAGGGCACGTTCCATCATCGCCCACTGCAGTGCGTTGCTCGGCCGAGCCTCACGACCCTCGGTGCTAGATGCACCATAGAGATACCAACTATGGCCACCAAGCTCGATATAAATTGACGATGCAACGACCTTGTCCTGCCAATGTGCAAGAAAGAGAACGAGATCTGGTTGTGCGCTATCACTATTAAATGCATCCCACATTTTGTGAAAGTAGGAGAGCGGTCGCGGTGTGAAATTGTCGCGCTGTGCTGTCTCAATGTAGATGCGATGGAACTCACCAAGATCATCTCGCGTTCCAATTCGTACCTGTACGCCTTCACTCTCACTCTTTTTAATGTTCCGTCGCCAGAGTTGATTAAATCCCGTAAGTAAATCTCCACGCGATTTTTCTTTGAGTGTAAGTTGATAGAGAAAACGTGGCTGTCCTGTGCCAAACCCGTTGGGATCATTATTACTTGAAGTGAAGCCATTACTTTTCAGAATATGTTCAAGAGAATGTGCAACTGGGTTAACGAACGATGGAGTGATTTCGTTGAGCGAAGAGATGCTCTCATCGGCGAGCGCGCTTTTGATGAGATCGGCCTCCCATCGAGCTTTGACGACCATTGGTCCGATGCGAAGTGCGAATGCACCTTCTCGCTTTGCATACTCAGTGAGCGCTTGCAACGCACGTTCGTACTGTTCCGTTTTCTCAACTGGAAGCGTGGGGCCCTCGGGGATATAAAAGAAGTACTTATTAATCTTGGGCGCTTTGCGAATGAGCACCAACGCGGTGCCGATCAGTTCGTCATTGCCTGCGCCATCAAAGAAGCCAATGCTCCGATAGCTCCAGGCGCCCTTTTTGACCTCGCCCCAGGAAGGGGATTGGAGGAAGGAGGGGTCGAGATCTCTCCTATATATAAGGAAGGATTGGTGCTCCTGGCCGGATATTTCGCGGATCTCCACAGGTGGAGCCTACGGCCCTCCCCAGCAATTTCCCCAGTGTCGCTGGGGGGCGATAGATTACGCCCTACGCAATAACCCTCCTGCTACGGAACGACCGTAGCCGTTTAGTCCAGAGGAGGTGGGGATTATGCGACGTTACGAAATGATGGTCATCCTCGACCCAGATCTTGAGGAACGGACCGTTGCTCCTTCACTAGAGACATATCTCAAAATCATCAAGGATTCTGGTGGTTCAGTAGATCGTCTCGATATTTGGGGTCGCCGTCGAATGGCATTCGAGATTGCAAAGAAGCCTGAAGGCATCTACGCAGTTGTCGATATGCAATGCGAACCGGCAGCAATCAAAGAGTTGGATCGCCAACTCAATCTCAACGAAGCAGTGCTTCGCACAAAAGTAATCCGTCCCGGTAAATAGCACATAATAACTACGAGTAGATAGAGAAGAAGGTATACAGATGGCTGCTGGAGATACAGTAATCACCATCATCGGCAATCTTGTTGACGATCCAGAATTGCGCTTCACACCAAATGGCGCGGCAGTGGCGAAATTTCGCATTGCCTCAACGCCTCGTTATCTCGATAAAGGAACGAACGAGTGGAAAGATGGCGATTCGCTCTATCTTTCATGCAATGTCTGGCGACAAGCTGCTGAGAATGTTGCCGAATCACTTACCCGAGGAATGCGCGTCATCGTGCAGGGACGTCTAAAGCAACGCTCTTATGAAACAAAAGAGGGCGAGAAGCGCACTGTCTATGAGATTGAGGTCGACGAAGTCGGTCCATCGCTGCGAAATGCAACTGCCAAGGTTTCAAAGACCAACCGAACTGGCGCTGGTTCATCTAGTGCAGCTGGTGGCGCAAGCGCCGGCGGTAATGATGATCCGTGGGCTGCTTCAGGCTCCTGGGGCTCATCCGTTGGCGCCAATGACGAGCCACCGTTCTAAACCAAATATCAGATAATTTTTCGTAATATTTAAAGGAGAGAAAATGGGATCCAAAGAGAAAAAGGGTAAGGCCCCACGTGGCAAAGCTGCAGCGCAGCTCAAGCCATTCAAGAAGAAGCCAAATCCTCTCGATAAACTTGATTACATCGATTACAAAGATACGAACTTGCTCCGTCGCTTCATCTCTGATCGCGGCAAGATTCGTTCCCGTCGTATCACCGGTGTGAGCGTGCAGCAACAGCGTGAACTCGCCCGTGCAATCAAGAATGCACGCGAGATGGCGCTCCTTCCTTACACATCGACGGCTCGCTAAGGGGGAGTGACGATATGAAACTAATCCTTACTCAAGAGGTATCAGGCCTTGGTCATGCCGGCGATGTTGTTACCGTAAAAGATGGCTTCGGAAGAAACTTCCTTATTCCACGCGGCAAGGCAATTGCCTGGTCAATCGGAGGCGAGAAGCAGATCACTGCTATCCGCCGCGCACGCAAGGCTCGCGAGATTCGCGATGTTGAGCATGCACGTGAGATTAAGTCTGCGCTCGAAGGCGCTGGCATCACAGTTGGTGCAAAGGTCGGTAGCGCTGGTCGTCTCTTCGGTTCCGTCACCGAAAAAGATATTGCGCTCGCCGTGAAGGCAGCGACTGGTGTTGAACTTGATCGCCATCGCATCAAGACCAATGGCCACATCAAGAGCCTTGGTCGCCATGTTGTGAAGATCTCGCTTGCATCAAATGTCTCGGCAAATGTTGCAGTAGAGGTTGTTCCTGCCTAAGGCGTCACGACGCACCTTTCGATTACGGCCCTCGATTACGATCGGGGGCCGTTTTCATTGGTGGCGAGAGCGCTGCTGTTTCACTAGGTGAGATGGCGATTTATTTCTCTCTCCACAGGAGCCATCAGCCATTTCCGCAGGTAGTAGCGATTGATGGGGAGGTTCTCCCCAGTTCTTCCTATCTCCTCCACAGCTCATCAACAGCAAAGCGCCCCTTACCCACACCGACTCCAACAAGGCAACGCACACCCTAGGCCGCCTTGTCACCAGCCACTTCTATAGTCGCCCTACAAGAGAGTTGAGTGAGCGATTCGGAGGCCTCCTATGTCTGTTGCAGAACTTCCGCAACGTGGTGATGGTTTTGAACGCGTTCCACCACACGACACTGTTGCAGAACAAGGCGTACTCGGCGGAATGTTGCTGAGTAAGGATGCAATCGCAGATGTTGTAGAGACGCTCCGTGGCAATGATTTCTATCGCCCAGCTCACCAAACAATTTTCGAGACAATTCTTGATCTTTACGGTCGTGGCGAGCCAGTTGATGCTGTTACCGTCTCTGCAGAGTTAACAAAAAATGGCGATCTCACTCGCGTTGGTGGCGCGCCATATCTCCACACCCTCATCGCATCTGTACCAACTGCCGCTAATGCGGGTTACTACGGAAAAATTGTTCGAGAGCGCGCAATTCTGCGCCGGCTTGTTGAAGCAGGAACAAAGATTGTGCAAATTGGATATGCAAGTGAAGGCGATGTCGATGATGCAGTCGATGTTGCACAAGCCGAGGTATATGCCGTTACTGAACGGAGAGTGAGCGAGGATTATCAGCAACTCAATACCTTGCTCGCCGGTACGCTCGATGAAATTGAGGCAATCGGATCACGTGGTGGCCAACTCACTGGTGTGCCAACTGGCTTCAAAGATCTTGATGAGTTAACCAATGGTCTCCACCCAGGAAATATGGTTGTTCTTGCAGCTCGCCCGGCGATTGGTAAATCCACCCTAGGTCTTGATCTTGCTCGTAATGCATCGATCAAACACGGTCTCACCTCCGTGATCTTCTCGCTAGAAATGGGGCGAAATGAGATCACCATGCGCATGCTCTCTGCAGAAGCGCGCGTCCCTCTTCAAAACATGCGCTCTGGGACGATGAGCGATGATGAGTGGGATCGGTTAGCGCGTCGAATGGGCGAAATCTCAAGCGCGCCACTTTTTATTGATGATTCACCAAACTTGAACATTATGGAAATCCGAGCAAAAGCGCGACGGTTAAAGCAACGCCACAATCTCAAGCTCGTCATCATCGACTATTTACAGCTGATGTCGAGCGGTAAGCGTGTGGAGAGTAGACAGCAAGAGGTCTCTGAATTCTCTCGCCAGTTAAAGCTCCTTGCTAAAGAGTTGGATTGCCCAGTGGTAGCGATTTCACAGCTCAATCGTTCACCAGAGCAGCGCTCGGATAAGCGACCGATGCTCTCCGATCTCCGTGAATCAGGTTCGATTGAGCAAGATGCAGATATGGTGATCTTGCTCCACCGCGAAGATGTCTATGAACGAGATTCTCCTCGTCAAGGTGAGGCAGATTTAATAGTTGCCAAGCACCGTAACGGTCCAACGAAGACTGTGACTGTTGCATTCCAAGGTCACTTCTCGCGCTTTGTTGATATGGCACAGCAACTCTAAGAAAGCGCAATCTCTTTTATCCGTGCGCTCCCTGGCGTGCACGTTCGGTCAAATAGATTCCCACCAACACGGTCGCTCCGCCGAGAATTTGAAGTGGTGTGAGCTCTTCGCTCAGAACGAGCCAGGCAATTCCACCAGCAATTACAGGTTCCAACATGGCAATGACGCTCGCCTGTGAAGCGGGGATTCTTTTTACACCATAGGTAATAAACAAATAGGGCAAGATCGAACCGAAAACAATGAGCACGCCAATTAGCTGCCAGCCGACCATGTAGTTACCAGGGCTCAACTCTTCGAGTGAAAGTTGAGCAGTGAAGATTTCAGTTGGAAAGTTCCATAGCGGTTGCACGATGGCAAGGGCGAGCGCAGCAAAACCAAAGACATAGACCAGCAGACTCAAACCATCCCGAATTTTCACCGTCGCCTCTAAGCGTAAAAAGTAGTAGGCGAGGAAGAGCGCATCAATGAATGCCGCGATCACTCCAATGCCATCAAGTTTGAGACCACTCCAAATTTCGGTCACAAGGAGGAGCCCAGCCAGAGCCGTGCCGATCCCCCACCACATCATCGGCTTGACGATTTGTGTTCGGAAAAAGCGGATGAAGAGCGCAATCCAGATGGGCGCAGTGAATTCGATGACCAGAGTGATACTTACGGGCATGCGGGTAACAGCAAAGAAATAGAAGGCCTGGACTCCCGCGATACCAATGATTCCCATCAGAAAAAGGTTTGGGAGCTCTTTGCGGGTAACTTTAAGCGCATGCCGGTTGGTAATCAGTAGAAAAATAAGGAGCGCGACAAAGACGCCACTAGTACGGATCTGGGTCAACCGAACGGGGCTGATGCCCCCCGCAATGATGAGTTTGGCGATTACTCCAGTGGTAGCAAAGAAGAATGCACTCGATATAACGAGAATCTCACCGGTGAATTTCCGCACCGAGCGAGTGTACTAGAAAGCGTTTTCAGCGAGCTCCATAATCGCGCTATCGGTCTTTTCGATAACAGCGCGATCAACTGCGATATAGGGCAGCACATGTTCAACGAAAAACTTCGCTGCAGCAATTTTTCCTTCGTAGAACGGCTTCTCCTTCTCGCTAGCTGTTGCTAATTTCTCAACCGCAATATCTGCTTGGCGGAGCAGAAGCCAGGCGCAGATGATGTCGCCAACATTCATCAGCAAGCGGCTGGTGTTCAAACCTACTTTGTAGATTTCTTTTGCATCTTCTTGCGAGGCCATTGCAACGCCAACCATCGCGCCTATAGAAGTGTTTACTTCATTAAGAGCAACCCCTAATTGTGTTTTGAGATCAGCATGGGCGCCGCCTGATGCTGCTAGAGCGCCAATCTCCTTGCCAATCTTTCGGATGGCTTTGCCACCATCTTTGACAATTTTGCGGAAGAAGAAATCAAGTCCTTGAATCGCAGTAGTACCTTCATACAAAGTGTCGATCTTTGCATCACGGACATATTGCTCAAGTGGCCAATCTTGAGTAAAGCCAGAGCCGCCGAACGTCTGGAGAGATTCGGTGCCAAGGAGCGTCCAGGATTTCTCGCTGCCGTAACCTTTTACGATAGGCAGCAACAGGTCGTTGAGCGCTTCGAGTTCAGCGAGTTTCTCTGGACTCTCCCCCGACGCTTGCTTAATCATGATTTCATCTTGAATAGAGGCGGTGTAGAGCACCAGCGCACGCATCGCTTCTGCGTAAGACTTTTGCACCATCAACGAACGGCGCACATCTGGATGATTAATAATCGTGACGCGTGGGCTGGCTTTATCTGCCGCTTTTGTTAAATCAGGGCCTTGGACACGGGTTTTTGCGTACGAAAGCGCCTGTAGATACCCAGCGCTGAGCGTTGCAATAGCTTTGGTGCCTACCATCATGCGCGCAAATTCAATGACTTTGAACATCTGCGCAATACCTTCATGAACATCACCGAGTAGATATCCAACGGCTGGCTCTTTCTCACCGAGATTCATCTCGCACGTTGATGAGACGTTGAGGCCCATCTTGTGTTCGACCTTCGTGACATAGACGCCATTGCGCTTGCCAAGGTCGCCAGTTTTAGGGTCAAACATAAATTTTGGAATAAGGAAGAGTGAAAGTCCCTTAGTGCCTGGGCCGCCACCTTCACGTCGTGCAAGAACATAGTGAATGATGTTCTCGCTCAAGTCGCTATCACCAGATGTAATAAATCGCTTTGTACCACTGATGTGCCATGTGCCATCGCCTTGCTCGACAGCCTTAGTACGTCCAGCGCCAACATCGCTACCTGCATCAGGTTCGGTGAGCATCATTGTGGCTCCCCACTCACGCTCAATCATCAAACGCGCAATGTTTTTATCGCGCTCAGTACCTAACATGTATGCAACATGTGCGAACGCAGTTCCCGATGCATAGATGTGAACTGATGGGTTTGAGCCAAGAACCATTTCGGCAATCGCCCACCGAATTGAAGGTGGAATGACGGTGCCGCCAAGTTCAGCTGGTGCATCAATTCGCCACCATTCACCATCCATATATGCGCGATATGATTTTTTAAATGATTCTGGAAGTTTCGCATCACCGGTTGCTGGGTTGAAATCAACGCCAAGTCGATCGCTTTCAACAAACGAAGCGGCAAGATCAACTTCAGATAAGCGCTTGACCTCTTCGAGCATTCCCATTGCGGTTGCGCGGTCGACCTCAGCAAATGGACCCTTCTCCAAAATCTCATCCCGCTTGAGCAGGTCAAAGAGGGTGAACTCGATATCTCGAAGGTTGGCGATGTAATGGCTCATGGGGCCATATTACCCGCCAGTAACATAGCCCGCCAGCCGACCCGAGCGCTCAGGCAGCATTAAGGAAGGTGTCCTACATTGGAGCCATGGAACTATGGATTGCTCTCGGTGCTGCGGCGCTTCTCGTCTTCTTTCTTATCAGCCAGTACAACAAACTCATCCGCCTCAATGTCGCTGTTGATGAGGCATGGGCCCAGATCGAGGTACAACTCCAACGTCGCTCGGATCTGATCCCAAATTTAGTTGAGACAGTGAAGGGATACGCGAGCCACGAAAGCGCAACTTTCGAAAAAGTTGTTCAAGCCCGCGCTGCCGCAACTTCGGCAACCGCAGTGCCTGATGTGGCCGCCGCTGATGGCATGTTGACGCAAGCGCTCCGCGGATTACTCGCTGTTGCCGAGAATTACCCAGATCTAAAAGCGTCTGCAAACTTCCTCTCGCTACAAGAAGAATTAGCAACCACCGAGAACAAGGTGAGCTTTGCGCGCCAGTTCTACAACGACAATGTCCGCGCTCTCAATACTGCAATCAAGACCGTGCCTTCAAGTTTCTTTGCAGGATTTGCCAAAGTAGGCGAGCGAGAGTTTTACGAAGTGGATGATCCACAAGCGCGTAATGCGCCGAAGGTGCAATTCTAGTTATTCATGACTAATTTTCGCGCGCTCCAAAGTTCCAACAAAAGAAAGACCTTCTTTCTGTTAATTTCGTTTGCGCTTTTAATGTGGCTTGTTGCATTTGCTGCGGTTAGTTATTTCGGTGGTAGTGGGGCTGCGGTAGTCCCGATTGCGGTTGGTTTTTCACTCTTAACAACGTGGTGGTCGTATTACTCGTCAGACAAGCTCGTGATTCGGATGACCGGCGCTCAGTTGTTGCAAGAGAGTGAAAATCCAAAGCTCTTTGGTTTGGTCCAAGAGGTCTGCTTAGCAAGTGGCTTGCCGATGCCAAAAGTTGCAGTTGTAATTGACGATGCGCCAAATGCTTTTGCGACTGGGCGCAATCCTGAACATGCGCTCATTGCTTTTACCACTGGAATCCTTGATGTGATGGATCGCGATGAATTACAAGGTGTGGTCGCTCACGAAATGGCACACGTAGCAAACCGCGACACTCTCGTCTCTGCCGTTGCGGCAACGACTGCGGGTGCAATCGCGATTGTGAGCGATATGTTGATACGGATGATGTGGTTTGGCGGGCGTCGCGATCGTGAGAGCAATTCAAATCCAATCACACTGATTATTTCGTTGGCGGTGATGCTCCTCGCGCCAATTGCCGCAATTTTGTTAAAGGCTGCTATTTCGCGGAAACGTGAATCGCTCGCTGATGCGACCGCTGTAGATTTCACTCGAAACCCAACTGGTCTGCGTAAGGCGCTGGAAATCCTGGCTCATGATTCGACGGTAGTTCAGCAGCGCTCGAATGCGGTCGCGCACATCTGGATCGAGTCGCCTTTAGATGGAAAGGCGGTTTCGCGCTTATTTGCTACACATCCACCCATTCAAGAACGGATCGCCACCTTGCGCCAACTTGAAGGGAATCTTTAATTCCAAATACGGGAGCGGGCGACGGGAATCGAACCCGCGCTAAAAGCTTGGGAAGCTCTTGTGATGCCATTTCACTACGCCCGCGTGTAGCGCTTACTAAGCCTAGATAATTTGGGGTAGGGTCGCCAACCATGTTGCTCTCAGATCGCGATATCCGCGCAGAAATCGAGGCTGGCCGGGTCTCGGTCGAGCCTTTCGACAAGGCGATGATTCAGCCCTCCAGCGTCGATGTCCGCCTCGACCGATTCTTCCGGGTCTTCGAGAATCACAAATACGAGATCATCGATCCTTCGAAGGAGCAATCAGAGTTAACGCGCGAAGTCGCCGTCGCTGCCGACGAGCACTTCATTCTGCACCCGGGTGAATTTGTTCTCGCAAGCACATACGAAGTAATCACCCTTCCCGATGATGTAGCAGGACGTCTCGAAGGTAAGTCATCTCTCGGTCGGTTAGGTTTACTTACCCATTCAACTGCAGGATTTATCGATCCAGGTTTCTCAGGGCATATCACGCTAGAACTTTCTAACGTAGCAAACTTGCCAGTGAAGTTATTTCCTGGAATGAAGATTGGCCAGCTTTGTTTGATCAGACTCTCTAGCCCTGCAGAGCATCCCTATGGCAGTGCGATTTATGGGTCACGTTACCAAGGACAACGTGGACCAACCCAAAGCAAATCGTGGCTAAATTTTCATCAGAGTAAAATTAATTAAATCTCTCTGATAGGGAAAGTTAACGTAAAGGTCGTGCCACGGCCAAGTTCACTGTCGATATCGACGCGTCCCTCATGTGCATCCATAATTGCCTGCACAATAGATAGACCTAAACCGCTTCCTTCTGTGCCAGCACGTGTTCGAGATTGGTCGACGCGATAGAAGCGTTCAAAGACTCTCGATTGTTGTTCAGGCGTGAGGCCAGGTCCAAGGTCTTGCACCTTTATCTGGGTATCTTCATCTCGCACCAAGAGTGAAATGGTGATTGGCGTTCCTTCTGGAGTGTGTATTGCAGCATTTACTGCGAGATTAAGAATTGCTTGATATACCTTGACAGAATCACCAATTATGAATGCTTCTTCTGTTGGAATATCCATGCTGATATTCGCATTTGGCGCGCTTGCTTTTACCGCTTGCACTGCTTCTTCGATAAGTTGCTTGATGTCAACTGCATCGTGCGCGATTGCGCGCGCTTGATCTAAACGTGCCAGCGTGAGCAAATCTTCGACGAGTGCGCTCATTCGTTTAGATTCACTTTCTATTCGTCCGACGAGTTCCCGAGTTTTCTCCTCACCAGTTATCGCGCCTTGCCGATGAAGTTCGGCGAAGCCACGGATAGCAGTGAGGGGAGTGCGCAGCTCATGGCTTGCGTCGGCGACAAAACGACGCAATTTCTCTTCACTGCGCCGTTGAACTGCAAAAGATTCTTCGATTCGACTGAGCATTCGGTTCAATGAGGCGGTTAGACGTCCCACTTCCGAATCCGGTTTTGCATCGGGTAGTCGAGCAGATAAGTCTCCACCTGCGATTGCTTCAGCAGTCCCTTCGACAGCAGTGAGCGGTTTCATACTCACTCGAATCGCTACTCGAGAGACAACGCCGACTAAGAGCAGCACCAAAAGTCCAATGAAGAGGAAGAGTATTTGCAATCTGCCGAGAGTTCGCTCGACATCCTCCAGTGAGAGCGCAGCTACCGCGCTTCCTGCGCCAGAGGGTAATAATCGAGCAAGCACTCGAAAGTGCGCCTTATCTTTGATGATTGTGAAAGGTTTCCCTTTCTTTTTGGCAACAGTTGCTGGTGTAATTCCCGCGACAACTCGTTCTACGCGTTCGGTGTTCAGCTCACCACCGAGCCGTCCGATGATGGTTCCTGAAGGATCTAGGAGTGTGACGCTAATTGCTGAGGGGACCTTGCGGAGTGGACCACCTCGTTCACCAATTTCATCATCGTCTCCGTCGGGTTCGATTCCAGCGCGGTCGAGTCTTAAGAAAGAACCACCTGCCACGGAATTTAACTGATCATCTAACCGACCGATGAGATAACTTTTCAGCGCGGTGTAGGCAGCAAAGTCAGCAACACCAATCCCAAGCGCACTTAATACAAGAACGCTAACTGTTAGGCGATTTTTTAGGCTCGCTGTGCCGAAGCGGTTCTTAATGCCTATGCCACCTTGCTGGGCAGACGTAAGCGATATCCCACGCCACGCACAGTATGAATCAATTGTGGTTCTTGAGTATCAATTTTCTTTCGCAAGTAAGAGATATACGTTTCAACAATTCCGGCATCACCTCTAAAATCGTATTGCCAGACATGATCTAGAATTTGCGCTTTGGAGACTACTCGATCGGCATTAATGAGTAGGTAGCGGAGTAAAGTAAATTCAGTAGGGGAGAGTTCAATTAGTTTTCCACCTCGACTGACTTCATGAGTTGCCTCGTTGAGTTCCAAGTCAGCAAATCGAATAAGTTCATCGTCAATGTCAATTTCAATATCACCGGTGCGACGTAAAATCGCACGTACCCGAGCGATTAACTCTTCAAGGCTGAACGGCTTGACCATGTAATCATCGCCACCAATTGTTAAGCCCGTGACTTTGTCATCAGTTGAGTCTTTCGCGGTTAAGAAGAGCACGCCAACTTTCAATCCATCTTTCCTGAGCTTCTCACAGACTTGGAATCCACTCATCCCTGGCATCATCACATCGAGGACGAGTGCATGCGGCTTGAACTCCTCTGCGATTGTGAGCGCTTGCGCGCCATTCATGGCAGAACGCACATCAAAGCCCGAGAACTTAAGGCTTGTGGAAATCAGATCATTGATATTCGGTTCATCGTCGACGACCAGGATCCGCTTGAGATCCTGTTTTGTTTCTAGGGCGCTGGTAGCCACCTGACCTCACCTCACAACTAGGAAGTATGACCAATGGTGGGAGATTAACCTGAGAAGAAACTGAGAAACAGCCTCATTCACCCTTAGGAGTGGCAGCCTTGCGCGCCTGGAATTGCCGGATTAGGCCGATTAATGCGACTACTGTGAAGAGCGCGAGCAGAAAGAGCAGCCCATCGACAAGTAATGGTGGCGGTTCGTGAATCACAGCGAAGATATAGATGTCTGGGATGAAATGAGTGACCAGAGCAATTGCGCCCCAGATCCGAACCCGCGACCAGTCTCGAGCCAGGCCGTAGATGACAACTCGCGCAGTTGCGATGCCATAGGGAATCGCTGCTCCAATATCGAAGATGAAATAGAGAAGCGCGTTGACACCATATTTACCCAGGGTTTGCCAGACAAGAATTGATTTACCCACCCCGTAGAGCAGGACGAGTCCAACCCAGAGTCGCTCCTTCTCGGTGGTAGATAGAGCCATACCAACAGCGTATCGTTCGCGTTCTCGTTAGAGATATAAATGAGTGAGGAGCCACCGTGGCACGTAAGCCGCTCCTTACCCAGCCTCAAAAAGGCTTCCTCCTGCACGCATTCACTGCGAGCGGTGCGATAGCTGGGCTGCTGTCGCTCGGCGCAGTCATGAACGGCCACATCAGAGCAGGATTGATTTGGCTGATTGTCTGCCAACTGATTGATGGCTTTGATGGACCTATTGCTCGCCGACTTGATATCACAACGCACGCTCCTCAGATCAACGGACACATACTCGACTTAGTAGTGGATTACGTGACCTGTGTTGTAGTCCCCGTTGCCCTACTCATTGAATTGAATATGTTGCCTAAGGGCCAAGAGTTTTGGTTCGCAGCGTTGATTATTTTTACTGGAGCTATCTGGTTTGCACGCACAGACCAAGAGACCGAAGACCATTGGTTTAATGGATTTCCCGCAGCGTGGAATATCGTCGTGCCAACACTTCTCATACTTGATGCGAGTACATCTGCAAAACAACTTGTGATTCTCTTTCTCTGTGGGCTCTCGCTCTCGAAAGTCCAGTTCCCGCATATCGTCCGTGTAAGCAAATTTCGCCCAATAACGCTTTCGGTAGCTGTGGTCTATTTTCTTTCGCTCACCTGGCTCTCTGCTCAGTTCCCCAACGGACCCGGCTGGTTAGAGCCCATTTTGGTACTCGCTCCGCTCTATATCGTGGGCTTGTCCATTTGGAAAACTTGGTTTGCTCCAGAGAACCAATAATTTAGGCCTCAGGTATTCTTAAGAACATGAGCGCACTAGCAGTAATCGCATATCTATATTCGCTAGTTGCGTTGGTTGTGCTAGCTCTCAAAGTCCGGGAGTTAATTGGAATTTTCACAAGTGGCCAACCCGATCCGACTCGCTCGAATGCTCGTGGTGCACGTTGGCGCAATTTATTAAAAGAGGTGCTCGGTCATACCAAAATGACGCGTTTTACAGGTACGGGTATCGCGCATTGGTTTGTCATGGTGGGCTTTGGCGCTCTACTGGGCACATTGATCACGGCTTTTGGCCAAGTCATCGACCCACACTTCTACATTCCAG
>CAZLOJ010000002.1:0-3903 GCA_964561165.1 uncultured Bifidobacterium sp.
TCTGCGGACACACCCCAAAATCTATCGTGAATACTCGAGGCTAGCCGTCTAGGGCCGCTGTTAGTACCATTCATATATGAACGAAATCGTTGAACTCGCCACTTCGGCTATTGCCATCAAGATTGATCTGACCAGAGGTGGCACCATCACCCACATTGGAAAGTCATTCGATAAAGATGCAAATGTCCTCGCCTGGTATGAATTTGATGACATTGAAGAGCTCCCAATTGAGTACCCTAACGGTGAGAGCGAGCACTATTGGATGTCCCGCTACCGCGGAGGATGGCAACTGCTGACCCCGAGCGCCGATAAAGAATGTGACGTCGGGGGTCGACACCATAGCTTCCATGGCGATAGTTCTATTCTTCCTTGGCGATTGGTGAGTAAAACCTCGAATGCAATCACGCACGATGTCACAATTTTCGACTCACTACACGTAAATCGAGTTGCACACCTCGAGAGCAATCGTCCAGTTCTAACCGTCACCACCACTATCAAAAATGTTGGTTCTGTAGTCGAGCCTTTCATCAAAGTAGAACATATTGCGTATCGAGGTTCAGACAATGGGGAGGTCAAAGGCCCAGAGGAAACCGTGTGGAAATTTCATGATTACGTACAAGAGGGATACTCGGGTGAATTCAAATGGAAAGATATGAATTCACATGGGGTGAATATCCGCAATCGAAATATGGACAAGGAGGCACGCTTGGTCTACATCCTTCGAGATAGCGAGGGATGGATTGAATGGCATAACCCCGACTTTGGTCAGCACACGCGCGCCTCATGGGATCCGAAGGAGTTTCCTCATCTTTGGTACTGGCAAGAAAATGGCGCCGACATCTTTCCGTTTCACAGACGGACGAAAATTACTGCGCTAGAACCAGCGTCGGTACCACCCGGAACACGTTTAGTAGGTGCGGTGGAGCAAAACCGTGCCACATATTTGCAGCCTGGCGAATCGCATACTTTCTCGATTCAGATAGAACTGAAATAGTTATTAGGGAAGTGCCACAAAAAGCGCGGTAGCGAGACCAGCTATCAGAGCGGACTGCACCACAATTGATAGTGCTTTGCGTCGATCAATCTTCTTGCTCTCCGCATCGAAGACGCGCTCCATGTCACCAATTTTCCCAAAGTTGAAGGTGCCAGCTAATCCATAAGCCATGCAGAACTTATTGCGAGCCTGGATGAACCCGATAGCGGAGACAAAAAGAGGGAAGAAAATCCCCCAGCGCGCTGAACGAGTGAGATCATCTGCGGCGAGCAAGGTGTAGCCCGAAATAAGCGCAAAGACCAGGGCCGCAATACCCACAGCTCGCCTACGCATAATCTCGCGTGCACCGATATTGCATGCTCCTGGCACATATTCGCTCATCGGACTGCCTCCTTGATGTATGAGGTAAACACTATGGCAAGCCTCCTGGAGATGCATCCCTTAGGCTTACCCCATGACGGATATTGCGACGGAGTACCAGAGGTTTACCTTGACTGATGCGCATATCGAGCATCTCAAAGGATTAGCCGGTGGTGGCGTAAATACATCGCAAGCTGCATTGGAGCAGCATGGCCACGACGAATCTGCATGGCCTGCGGTCCTTCCAGATGCAGTTGTTTACCCTGCGACAACCGAAGAAGTATCTGCGATTCTCAAATACTGCAACAGCCAGGGAATTCCGGTCATCCCGTTCGGAGCCGGAACTTCACTCGAAGGACACATTCTTGCTTTCTATGGTGGCATCTCGCTGGACCTGACTGGCATGAACAAAATTCTTGAGATCCGTCCTGACGATCTGATGGTCCGCGTTGAAGCAGGAGTACATCGCGTTGCTCTTAATGAAAAACTTGCACCTCATGGTCTCTTCTTCTCTGTCGATCCAGGAGCAGATGCAACCCTTGGCGGGATGGCGGCCACTGGTGCCGCAGGCACAACAACTGTGCGGTATGGCTCGATGCGAGATAACGTCCTTGCGCTCACGGCAGTGCTTGCCAATGGCGATGTCATTCACGTAGGACGTGGCACTCGTAAATTATCTGCGGGCTACGATCTCACGCGATTGTTAGTTGGCTCTGAAGGAACACTTGCGGTCATCACTGAACTCACGCTCAAGCTCTATGGCACTCCAGAAAAAATGGCTTCGGCAATTGCGCGCTTTCCTAATCTCCAAGCGGGAGTTGAGGCAGCTACTGCAATCGTACGATCGGGAATCGCGATCGCACGATGCGAATTCTTAGACCCTAATTGCATTAAAAATATCAATTCGTATTCCAATTTATCGCTACCCGAGAGCCCAACTCTCTTCTTTGAATTCCATGGCAGCCCTAAAGGCGTCGAGGAAGATGCACGTTCGACCCAAGAGATCGTCGCTGAATTTGGTGGCACGGAATTCGAATGGACAACTGATGAAGGAGCGCGTCGCAAACTGTGGGAAGCGCGCCATCATGTGCACTGGGCGAGCATTGCAGCTCACCCCGGCAAACGAGGAGTGAGCACCGACTCTGTCGTGCCGCTCTCACTTCTTGGTGAGGCAGTCGGAATGGCCGATTCTTTCCTTGCTGAAAAGGGCTACCCCTACACGGTCTTAGGTCACGTTGCTGATGGAAACTTTCACACTTTTATCATCACCGATCCAGAGAAGCCAGAGCAGCTCGAGGATATTCGAGAGATTGCGCACGAATTAGCGCTTCGCATCATCGAAATGGGCGGAACTTGCACTGGCGAACATGGCATCGGCGCGGGAAAGATCGATGCGCTCGTGGAAGAGACTGGGCAGGGTGCGATTGATGTGATGCTTGGTATCAAGAACTTCTTTGATCCCAACCACATTCTCAATCCAGGAAAGATTCTGCACAACACTGCGCCAAAGTGCTCGTAACTACAATCTACGACTGAGATTTTTCGAGCGCTTGCTCGATATCGCGCCACAAATCCTCAATGTGCTCAATTCCCACCGACATCCTGATGAGATTTTCTGGGACCTCAACTGGTTCATCACCATGGCGGCGACGGCGCTCCCATAATGATTCCACGCCACCCAAACTTGTTGCATAAGACCAAATCTTCCCCGCGTTACATGCTTTATCTGCAGCGCGCGCTCCCCCTTTAACTTCAATTGAAATCATGAAGCCAAACCCTGGATAACGCACGCGCTCTACGTGCGGATGGCTGCGAAGTCTCTCAACGAGAATTTGAGCGCTCTTGGCCGCTTGGGCATATCGGAGTGGGAAGGTGCGCAATCCACGAAGCGCCAACCATGCTTCAAATGGGCCGGCATTTGCACCCGAATCTTTACGATACGAGAGCAACCTCTCATACAACTCGTCAGATGAAGTTACCGCCGTTCCAAGGACGACATCGCTATGACCAGAGAGCGCCTTCGTGAGTGAATGGACCACTACATCGGCGCCAAGCACTAAAGGTTGTTGTTGAAGTGGAGTTGCAAATGTATTGTCCATCGCAATAAGTAGCCCACGTGACTTCGCTTCACTAATTAAACGGCTTACATCAGCAACATCGAGTAATGGATTAACTGGAGATTCGAAGAAGAGCATTGCGGCGCCATCAAGTGCACGAACAACTGATTCGGTATCTGTGATATCAACCCAACGAATAATTAATCGACCATTAGCCTCTAGTTTGCGCAGTTGCACCGAGGTATTCATATATCCCGAACTTGGCGCAACGATGACACCCTTGGGTGGGAGCAAATCGAAAGTAGCCGAGATTGCGGACATCCCCGAGGAGAAAACTAGAGCTCTACCGGCTTCCAACGCCCCAAGAACTGCCTCAAGATCCTTCCAAGTGTCATTATCAGAACGACCATAAATGTACTCACCGCCAGCGCGGAAAGTAGTACTAACCGAGATGCCACCAATGATGGCTCCGCCTGGCTCACGTTCTGGACG
>CAZLOJ010000002.1:4003-87317 GCA_964561165.1 uncultured Bifidobacterium sp.
TAGTACTAACCGAGATGCCACCAATGATGGCTCCGCCTGGCTCACGTTCTGGACGCCCTTTAAGTACAACCTCTGTCTCAGGATGAAGCTTTTCAGGTTGGTCGTGGGACGTCATAGGTGAATCGTACTGGAACTCACCTTCGGTTGATGATGGCAAAAGCGGCATTATGACCAGCGATGCCACTTACACCGCCGCCGCGAACAGCGCTCGCTCCCCCGATAAAAATATGCGGGTGTGAAGTTTCACTCCCCCAACTACCTTCAGGTAACGAATGTGCGAACGGCATCGTGAGATCTCCATGAAAGATATTTCCCCGAGGAAGATCAATCTCATCTTCGAGATCTAGCGGACTTTTCACTTCTAAACATGCGCGACCTTGCGCATCATAGGCAAGCACCTCTTCGAGTGGCGTCGCTAGGTAAGTATTGATTCCAGCGATGATTCGCTCGGTTGCCTTGGCTGTCGTTAACTGCCGCTCACCATCAAAAAGGGATGCAGGAGTATGGAATGCAAAGAGGGTGAGGGTATGCAAACCACTACTACCAACAATGGTTGGATCAGTCAGGGAGTGGCAGTACACCTCAGCAGGAATTACCTGTGGCAACGATCCTGCGCGCGCGAGTTGATATGCCGATTCCAACTGAATCGCACTCTCATCTATGTGGAACGTGCCGGCAAACGCTTGTGCTGGATCAAATCCGCTCTTCAATCGGGGCAACTCTTTCAAGAGCATATTCATTTTTATCTGAGATCCATCTCGGCGTTCCTGAGGTACTTCATTTAACAGCCGAGCAAGCGATTGATCATCAGCACACCAGACGAGATCGCGGCAGGTGTACTTCACTCCATCGTTAGTTGACAGCTCAATCCCACCAGCATCTCCGCTAATGCCTTCTATGCGCTGATTGGCGTAAATGGCTACACCCGATACGCGAGCAGCACGCTCCAGCTCAGAGACGAGTGCTCCCATTCCACCTTCAGGAACACGCCACTCTCCAGTGCCATTTCCAATGACGTGATAGAGAAAGCAAGTATTCGCTTGCAAATCGTCGACTGAGGTGAAGGTGCCCACCAGCGCATCAGTGAGCACAACGCCACGGACGATGTCATCTTTAAAGCGCTCGGCAATGGTCCGACCAATAGGCTGTTCGAATACTTCACGCCATAAATTCTCATTTGCGAATTGAGTTTTCCGCCTATTTTCACTCTGCAAAGGTTGCAATAGGGTCGGTGCGAGATATTTAGCCAAGCCCTCGAGCTCTCCATAAAACTCTCGCCAAGCAATAAATTCAGAATCTGTTCCCGTCACGGTGCGGAAGGATTCTTCAGTAGCGCGACCAGGGGCTCGCTCGACTAACAACCCCACGTCACGACCATCTTGCGATACCGGAGTGTATGAGGAGACTTTTCTGGAGAGCGTTCGAAAGTTAAGCCCTAGATCTCTCTTGATTTCATCAGGAAAGAGGGAAACCAAATACGAGTAACGCGAAAGTCGAACTGGAAAGTCCGCAAATGCTTGGTAGCTAATTGATGCGCCACCTAAACTCGGTCGCGCCTCAACCAGCGCTACCTTTTTACCTGCTTTCGCAAGGTAAGTCGCAGCTACTAATCCGTTATGACCGCCGCCGACGACGACAACATCAAAATCAGGATTCATTACTAAAGCCAGGGAGAGATTCGATCAAGCGCTTCTTCCAATATCTCATTCGAAGTCGCGAAATTCAATCGGGCGTGATGCTTTCCTCCTGCACCAAATGGAATACCAGAACTCAAGGCTACGCGGGCTTTTTCCAGCAACTCGAGCGCTGGATCTTCGCCCAGTTTTGTCTCCGTGAAATCAATCCAAGAGAGATAACTATTCTTCGGATTCGAAAGTTTGACGTTTGGCCACTTCTTCGCCACAAGCTCATGTAACAAAGTATTGCTTGCCTCCATAGTTGCAATTGCGCTATCTAGCCAATCATCAGCATGCGAAAATGCAGCAACGTGTCCTGCTGCGCCGATAAGAGAAGCGCGACTGCGTATCCCTTTTACCAACGGTTCCAGTTTTTCGTGAAGTTCTTTATTCTCAGTGAAGAACACGGAGCACTTCAAACCAGCGAGATTCCAGGATTTACTCGCTGAAGTGAGCGTGATAACTCGCTCTTTCGCCTCTTCACTAACCGAAGCAAAAGGTGTGAACGTATTCCCTGAATACGTAAGGGGTGCATGAATCTCATCACTAAGAATCGTCACGTTGTATTTCTCCGCCAAGGATGCGATTGCTTGCAAGTCAGTTGGGGAAAAAATCAAGCCCAATGGATTATGCGGATTTGAAATGATGAAGAACTTTGCACCCGCAGCAAATTCTCGCTCGAGCGCAACGAAGTCGATTGCATAACTCACACCATCCTTCAACAGGGGTGCTTCAACCATTGTCAGATGAATCTCTTTGGTCCAATTGTAGAAAGCTGGATACACCGGGGGCATTACAACAACGCAATCCCCTGCCGAACCCAACGCGCGCAAGATTTCAATTGTTGCCACTCCAACATCAGTTGCGATGCGAATCGAATCTGGATTGACGTGCCAATTCCATCTCCGGAGCGCAAAACCTGCAAAAGCCTCGCCAAGTTCCGGGAATTTTCCAAGATATCCCGTATCTGAGCGACGCATCATGTCCGTAACCGCTTCGATGATGGGCTCTGCAATCGGATAGTCCATCTCTGCCACTGGCAGGGGCAGGACATCGCCGTCGTACTCGCGCCACTTAGTGCTCTTTCGCTGACGGAGTTTGCTTAATGCCTCTATAGGTAAGCTGCCGCTCATTGTTATTGCACCCGATGCACCTTATGTTGTGCGGCTTGAGCAACGGGCCGAATCGTCATTGAATCAATGTTGAAGTGTTCCGGAAGCATGACGCTCCAACGAATAGCTTCGGCGACGTCAGCATCAGTCAAAGGTTTTGCTACTCCCGCGTAAATCTTCGCTGCCTTTTCTCGATCGCCAGAGAAGCGGGTAAGGGCAAACTCGTCGGTTTTCACCATTCCAGGCGCAATCTCAGTGACACGAATTGGCTGACCGCTTAATTCCAGGCGCAGCGTCCGCGCAAGTGCGACTTCACCATGCTTTGCTGCTACGTATGAACCGCCATTTTCGTACGCAACTTGTCCTGCCGTCGACGTAATGATGACGACATGTCCTTTGCCATGTCCAGTCATGATCGGAACGACTGCCTTGATGCAGCGGACCGAACCTACAACATTTACATCGTAAGTTTTCATCCATAGTTCAGGGTCAGAGTCGATAACGGCGTCAAAATCGAAAGCCCCACCAGCATTACAGACAAGAACTTCGACGGGTTTGCCCGACAAACGCTCGGTGAGTACTGCCACATCCTGTTGGGATGTCACGTCAATCACTAGCGTTTCAATATCGTTGTTCCTAGCCGCTAACTCAGCTAATCGCTCCGGACGCCGAGCAACTGCCACTACATGGAAACCATTTTCGGCAAGGAGGAGCGCAGTTGCCGCTCCGATTCCACTACTTGCTCCCGTTACTACTGCTATTGGCTTCATTCTTTCGCTTTCTTACTCGGTTGAGATTTGGTGAGACTGATCAACGTGGTGACAGCCAAAGAGGCGATGATGACGCCAAGACTGACTGCCAGCGATACTTCAGGAATTTTGAAAGAACCAATTTTATGGACACCGATTCCATGCAGCGCCTCGATGATTAGCTTCACGCCGATGAAGCCCAACACGATTGCTAGCCCCTTGGAGAGGTAAACCAGGCGATTGAGGAAATCTCCGAGTAGGAAATACAGCTGGCGCAATCCCATAAGTGCGAATGCATTCGCAGTGAAGACTATGTAGGGATCCTTCGTGAGGCCAAAGATCGCTGGAATTGAATCGAGTGCGAAGAGCAGATCTGTTGTGCCAACTGCTACCAATGCGATTGTGAATGGTGTTGCTCCCTTGGCAGCAAGGGTTTTAATCAAACGAGATTCTTGCCAGTCATCACTTTCATCTTCATCTTTAGCAAGGTGCCACGCGGTATAGAGCAAGAACGCACCGAAGACGAAGAAGATTGCAACAAAGCGGTGGATTAACGCAGCGCCTGCAGCGATGAAAATGCCGCGTAAGACAAGCGCAAGGATGATTCCAATAAGCAAGACTAGCTGTGCGCGCTCTTTACTAATTTTGAGGCGTGCGAGAATGATGATGAAGACAAATACATTGTCGATGGAGAGCGAATACTCGGTGAGCCAACCGGCAAAGAATTCAGAACGTGCTTGACTGCCTTCCCAAAACCCAAGGCTCCAACCGAAGATAATTGCGGCGACCACATAGAAAATCGTCCACAGCGCAGCCTCTTTTGTCGATGTTTGTTGATTCCTTCGCTTAATAGCGAGTAGGAGATCAAAGAGCACAACAGCCGTCAGAGCTCCAATGGTGATGAGCCAAACAGAGCCTGGGGTCATTGCGATTTCTCCTCATTGACGGGGGTAACTTAGCCGCAAGCCTAGAGTATGGCCGGAGGAAGGACGGCTAGCGCTACTTTTTCTCGAGAACTAATGAAACCGAATTGATGCACCACCGTTGATCAGTAGGCGTTTGGTATCCCTCGCCGTCAAAAACATGGCCCAAATGCGAGCCACAATTTGCACAGCGGACCTCAGTACGGACCCGGCCTAGCGAATGGTCCGGAATCAACTCCACGGCAGCTTCATCACCTGGTTGATAAAACGATGGCCAACCGCAACCTGAGTGAAACTTATGCTCACTACGAAAGAGTTCGGCAGCGCACGCTTTGCAACGATAAACACCAATACTCTCTTCATCAGTGTATTCGCCGGTAAATGGCGCTTCAGTTGCTGCGCGACGCAAGACATTAAATGAGAGATTATCTACGCGCTTCTTCAATTCGTCTTCGTTGATTTGATGTGGGTAGTCGCTCATTGATAACTCATCACTTCTGCAGGAGTGCAGTTGGGAATGCGATGCCTGTTGTTGCATGACAGTCATATCCATTTGGATTCTTCTCTAAGTATCTTTGGTGATATTCCTCAGCATCCCAATAGTCAGGTGCTTGCGTAATCTCAGTAGTAATCTGATCAAATCCTTGCTTTGTCAGTTCACCTTGATAGATATCCTTACTTCTCACTGCAGCACTCTCTTGCTCATCCGAAGTAAAGAAAATTGCGCTGCGATATTGCGTACCGATGTCATTTCCTTGACGGTTGAGCGTTGTTGGATCGTGCATTTGCCAGAAGGCGACAAGTAGATCCTCGAATGAAATTTGAGAAGGATTAAACTCAACTTTAACTACTTCGGCGTGATTGGTGGCGCCCGAACAGACCTCTTTATAGGTTGGATTACTCGTTGTACCGCCCATGTATCCGACTCGCGTCTGCGTCACGCCGTCCATCTGCCAGAAGCGACGTTCGGCACCCCAGAAACATCCAGTTGCAAAATAGGCAGTGTGGTGGGTACTCATGTCCCTATCCTCTAACAGAATCGCACTTTTCGATAACCTAATCACAGAGCCCGCATAACACCAGGGAAAGTGCTTTGCTCTCTAGAGGTGGGAAGGCTCAATTCCTCGCCGGACCAGACCAAACTCGCACTGAGGCGAGAATCTTGTGAGAGGAATTACCCCTAGCTTCCTTGTTCCTCGCCCGTCGAACCGGGAGAATAGGGAGCCTGCGGAGCAATTCAGATCGATTGAGATTGCCTCGCGCCACACTTTACTGATGTAACTCGACGCGAGGGGGCTGCCATGGATTGGCGACATCGCTCTGCCTGTCGAGACGAAGACCCAGAGCTCTTCTTCCCAGTTGGAAACACTGGGCCAGCCTTACAGCAGATTGAAGAGGCAAAAAAAGTTTGTAATCGCTGTCTTGTGATAAATGAATGTTTGAAGTGGGCCTTGGAAAGTGGTCAAGAAGCTGGTGTCTGGGGCGGACTATCTGAAGATGAACGTCGAGCGCTCAAGCGTCGTGCCGCACGTAATCGCGCGCGCGGAATTGAAAGCCCAAATCCGTACGAGATTAATCAGCAGTAAATATCTACTTGGATCCGAGTGCCACCACTGGCAACTCGATGTACCTCGATTTTGCCGCCTAATTCATTGGTAGTGAGCGTCCTAACAATCTGCAATCCAAGACTGTCGGAGCTCTGAATATCAAAATCTTCAGGCAACCCAATCCCATCATCGCTAACTTCGAGCGTGAGTTGATCTCCTGTTCGATTGACCACAATTGCTAATTTGGATCCTGTTGTCGCTAATCCATGTTCATAGGCATTCTGAATCAGCTCGGTAAGAATTAGCGCAAGCGGAGTGGCAACCTCTGGACGCAACGCGCCAAATTTGCCGGTCCGCTCCAAAGTGATTCCGCTGCGCAGAGTGGAAACATCTTTGACGGCAGCTATTAATCGGTCAGCAACTTCATCAAATTCCACCATCTCTTGCGCATTGACAGAGAGCATCTCGTGCACGAGCGCGATTGACCCAATTCGTCGAATGGCCTCTTCTATTGCAGAGACAGCGGAGGGATCTTCTGCGCGTCTGGTTTGAAGGCGAAGGAGGGCACTGACAGTTTGCAGGTTGTTCTTTACCCGATGGTGGATCTCTCTAATCGTGGCATCTTTTGAAATCAACTCGCGCTCACGTCGACGGATCTCTGTGACATTGTGCACCAACACCAACGCGCCCACTCGATCATTGCCTGCAGTCAGCGGCAATACATAAAGGTCGAGAACGCCATTGTTATTCTCACACTCAACCTGACGTGGCACCTTTCCCGAGAGTATTGAATTCCACGATTCATCTCGAGGAAACCGCGCTTTAAAGCCACGGGTGAGATCTTCGAGCGTCTCTGCCAACTCGTTAAGCTCAAGCTCTCTCTGATGGCCAATCTGACGGAAGGCGGAAATTGCATTCGGACTACTAAATGCAACCATCCCATTGCCATCGAGGCGAATCAATCCATCACCCACTCGAGGAGTGGTTTCCGTAACGACTTTTACCGCAGGGAAAGTTCCTTCGCTAATCATTCGCGCTAAATCAAATGCCGCTTCTCGATAAGTCATCTCAAGTCGTCCAGGAGAGCGCATCTGCTCGACATTCCGATAGCGAGCGATGACGCCGATGACTTTGCCTTTGTGGAGGATTGGGATGCACTCTTCTTTGATGAGGAGTTCGCCAACAAGTTCAGGTTCGGTATCGCGTTGGATCTCGCCATCTGAGAGCGCTGCATCAATCCATGGGCGCTCTCCCCAACGCGCTTTCTGGCCAATCAGATCTTTTGGATAAACCGTAGCCGCGGTTGTGGGGCGCATCTGCGCTACAACGATGTGTCCTTCAGGCCAGCTCTTTGGATTCTCCCGGATGGGCACCCAGAGCAGTAAATCGGCAAAAGATAAATCAGCGAGTAGTTGCCACTCTGAAATCACAGTCCTCAGGCGGTTGATGTCTTCGGAATCTAGCGTGCTTTTCTCCGTTAATGCATCAAGAGTGGCCATGATTAATTACTACCTAGATTCAAAACGGTAGTAGCTTCTGAGGTGTCATACCATTCCAACTCCTCATCTGGCGAAGTAATGCGATACAACGCAATGAGTTCGCTCCACTTCAACGTAAAAGTATCGTGCAGAACGCCCGCGTCAACTTCGGAAGCACCACTCAAAGAATGTTGTACTAATTCGAAAGTTGCAATTATTTCAAGGCCCTCGTGCTCAGATTTGGTTCGAGCAATCTCCAAGGCTGCATATTCGAGTTCCTCGAGCTCTGTTACCCCATATTCTTGGGCCACTCGTGGCGTTGCCGCTATCAATGCTGACACCGAGAAATTCCCACTCTGCATAAAGTCGGCTAGCTCGCCTCGTTTCATCGGCAGATATACGCGCATGAGCTCAGCCTAATTCGCTTTTGCAATCCAGTCGAATAGCGGTTGCAGCGCTCGTAGGCTGCCTTTGCTCAACTCCCCCAGGATCTGTACCTCGTCATCGAAAGCAAGCACAAAGATTGAGGAGATTCCACAACCCTGCAATTCTCTCTCAATGGCTTTCACTCTATCTGATGCGCGTCGAGTCTTCGGTACTTTCGTGAACACAACGCCCTTCCGATGAGATTTCCCTCTCTCTTTATCAATAACTGTTAGAAGACTAAGGATGGAGTCATCATCTAACTCTGAGCAGTACAGGGTTATTGGTTCACTTACTGATTTCTCTGCTGCAAGGAAATCCGAGCTCTGAGTAGTCAAGTCAATTGCCTCGCGCAATGTTCGAACACCTACACGGGGGGCGACTCCCACTATCTCAAATCCTGCATGTTGCTCGCGACGTTGCGCCATTTCGGGCATAGCCTCAACAGTCACTCCTGCAATCAAATCCGGTAATTGTTCGAGCGCTGCGAGAGATACCGTCGTTGTCCCTGAGATTGTGACGTTCCCAAGAATAATGATTGCCAGAAACTCTCGTTGCACTGCAACTTCTTCAGCGCTCTGCACCAAATCATCGGTCGTAATCAGGATTGAACTTCCTTGAGAGTTCTTTGGAACTTGATGTAAAGCCAGATATCTTCCTGAGATTTCGACTTCGGCATACCGAAGAGTGTTGATAACCTTCTCTTCAAGCACTTGATCGATAATTACTAGGATTACTTTCGTTTCTTTATTCATCGCTTAGACCCTTCACCAGAGTCAGTTCGGTGAAGACCAGAAGTGCGAGAAATTCTCGTACATCATCTGGGTTTAATAACAGCGTCACTGTCTGCTCGCCGTTAAATTGACTGTCGGATTTAGAGACCGAATGGACCCTCACTTTTTCATAACTTTTCAGGAGTTCCACTGATTCATTTGGCAAATCACGATTGGGGACTTTAAAGAAGTAGATATCCACCAAATCTCCACTCTGTAGATCCTGAGGAATCTTGGAACTTGCAAGAGCAAAGGTCACCTGCTTTCGTTGCTCGATGCTTTCTGCTTGGGATATCGCATCGCGCGGAATTATCTCCCCTTTTTTTATTCTTCTTAAAGCTTTCCGATTGGAAAATTGCGCGGATGCGCCGATGTAGTGCGTGGCAGCTTCACGTAGCTCTAGCGGAATACGATTAAAGTCAGTGGACGACAGATGCTCGCCAGGGGCTACATCGTGAGTTGCCACAAAATATGCCGATTGCGGAGCTAAATCGCGCATCGAGAAGAGCATCCCTGCGGCTCCGATTATCACAAGACCTATCCCTACGAACTCTTTTTTTCGCATAAGCACTTAGTACAAGGCGCATTCTGACTTTAGACCGCGCCATTCGCACTCATACTTTCGAATGAGGGTTTTGCATCTCAAAGATGGAGGTTCGTACTTCCTGCTCGCGAGAGCCTGCGCCTATGACGACGATCCTTTTCCAAGAAACCCTTGATCTCTTCGATGGCCCGCGCGTGCCACAGATCGACTCCCAACTGACCTTTAAACCCACGCCAGATGAGGACAGTTGCGTCGACGATGAATACGAGTTTGGCCGGCAGATCACCCCCTTCGAACAATTGCCTACTCCTAGGGAATGGGTTGATCGATTCATTCATAGCGCAGTTGAGATTCTCAACGGCAAGCGATCGGCGGTGCAGCTGTCGCGGTGGTGTAATCGAAAAGTTTTTAGCTACCTCTCGGAGAATGCCCGCATTCGCCCCGCACAAGTGCGGATTGGACGAAAGAGTATCGGCCAACCCTTCGACCAGATTCTTGAGGTTACCGCGATGCTCCATGGAAAAGAACGGAGTCGAATACTGGTCGCCCGTTTTGAAGGCTTAGATGGACGCTGGCTCTGCGTGGAGCTCTTCACTATTTAAGTGAACTCTGAGCTAGCCCAACTTAACGATTTCGCGGATCTCCGTGGCAGCGCTTGTATTTCTTCCCAGAGCCACAAGGACATGGTGCATTTCGAGAAGTTTCATCGCTAGAGCGCGTGCTCTGCTCTGCAGGTTCGCCGAATTCACCCGGTGCGGAGTAGTGCAACTCTTGTTCGCCTCCACCAAGCTCTGGGAGGGATGCCGAAGCTAAATCACCTTGGGAGGTTCGCTCTACAGTTACTTCAGCGTGGAAGAGGTAGCCAACAGATTCTTCTCTGATGCCTTCCATCATCGCCGTGAAGAGGTCGTAACCCTCTTTCTGATACTCGACGAGTGGATCGCGTTGAGCCATCGCACGAAGCCCGATTCCCTCTTGTAAGTAATCCATTTCATAGAGGTGGTCACGCCAACGTCGATCGAGGACTGAGAGTACGACGCGTCTTTCGAGTTCACGCGTGATTCCCGGGGTAAGCGTCCGCTCGCGTAGCTCGTACTGCTCAAGCGCATCATTACTCACCATCTCACTCAAATACTCACTTGAAATCGCGGAGATGTCGCCGACCTCTTGAATCAAACTCTCGTAATCAAGGGTGACGGGATAAAGCGCCTTTAGCTGCTGCCAAAGCGCTTCGAGGTTCCACTCTTCCGGGAAACCTTCAGCAGTTGCGAAATTCACTTGCCCACGAACTGCATCGTCGATAAAGCCAATCATTTGATCGCGCAAATCGGCGCCCTCAAGGACGCTGCGACGTTCGGCGTAAATAACCTGACGTTGTCGATTAAGCACATCGTCATATTTGAGAACGTTCTTACGAATCTCAAAGTTCTGCCCCTCAACTTGGGTCTGGGCTGACTTAATCGCATTGCTGACCATCTTGGATTCAATCGGCACATCCTCAGGAATGCCGGCTGCACCAAGGAACCGTTCAACCAGGGCAGAATTGAATCTGCGCATCAATTCATCTTGAAGCGAGAGATAAAAACGTGACTCTCCTGGATCTCCTTGTCGACCAGAGCGTCCACGTAGCTGATTATCAATACGACGAGATTCATGTCGCTCAGTTCCTAATACATACAGGCCACCAAGTGAAACGACTTCATCATGCTCCGCCGCAACCAACTGGCGTTGCCGTGCTAACTCACCGGGCCATTCGCGTTCGTAATCCTCGGGAGTCTCAACCGGTGAAAAACCTCGTTGTTGTAGCGCAAAATCAGCGAAGAACTCGGGATTGCCCCCGAGCATGATGTCAGTACCGCGACCTGCCATATTGGTCGCCACCGTTACGGCACCTTTACAACCAGCACGAGCAACAATAGCCGCCTCGCGTTCATGTTGCTTGGCATTTAAAACCTCGTGAGCCACGCCTTTCCGGACTAAATAGGTAGAGAGCTCCTCAGACTTCTCAACGCTCACCGTACCTACGAGGACAGGTTGGCCTTTTCGATGGCGCTCGACGATGTCATCGACAACAGCCAGGAATTTCGCATGTTCAGTCTTGTACACCAAATCGGACTGGTCGATTCGTTGCATCTCTTTATTGGTAGGAATCGGAATGACACCCAATTTATAAATCTGATAAAACTCTGAGGCTTCTGTCATGGCTGTACCGGTCATGCCAGAGAGTTTTTCGTAGAGACGGAAATAATTTTGCAAAGTAATGGTGGCAAGAGTTTGATTCTCGTCTTGAATCTTGACGCCTTCTTTGGCTTCAAGGGCTTGATGTAACCCTTCGTTGTATCGACGTCCAGCCAGAATGCGTCCGGTGTGCTCGTCAACGATGAGCAACTCGCCATTCATCACCACGTAGTCACGATCTCGCTTGAAGAGCTCTTTCGACTTGAGGGCGTTGTTGAGGTAGCTGATTAGTGGAGTATTGGCCGTTTCATACAGATTCTCGATACCCAAAAGCCGCTCTACTTCTGAGATACCCGCCTCAAGGATGCCCACAGTGCGCTTTTTTTCATCGACTTCATAATGCTCTACAGGTGTGAGCTTTTTAGCGATCGTTGCAAACTCGGAGTACCACTTGGTTGGACGATCAGCAGGTCCGCTAATGATAAGCGGGGTACGTGCTTCGTCGATAAGAATTGAGTCGACTTCATCAACGATCGCAAAATTATGTTCTCGTTGTACACAATCATCGATGGACCACGCCATATTGTCGCGAAGGTAATCGAAACCAAATTCATTATTGGTGCCGTAGGTGATATCCGCTCCGTACGCCACTCTTCGCTCTTGTGGAGTCATGTGAGCAAGAATTACTCCAACGGTTAAACCTAAGAAGCGATGCACGCGACCCATCCATTCGCTATCGCGTTCGGCGAGGTAGTCGTTGACGGTAACGATATGTACACCCTTGCCAGTGAGTGCATTGAGGTATGCGGGGAGCGTCGACACGAGCGTTTTTCCTTCACCGGTGCGCATTTCGGCAATATTTCCGCGATGGAGAGCTATACCGCCCATCAGCTGAACATCGTAATGCCGTTGGCCAAGAGTACGTTTTGCTGCCTCACGGACAACCGCAAATGCTTCCGGAAGAATGTCATCTAAATCTTCACCGTCATTAAGCCGTGATTTAAATTCGTCTGTCTTCATTCGCAGCTGCTGGTCATCAAGCGCCGAAATTTCGGCCTCATGCGAATTAACCGAGCGCGCAATTTTCTCAAGGTTCTTGACTTGACGCCCTTCACCAGCACGTAAGATTTTGTCCAGCAGAGCAACCACGCGTATGAAGCCTTTCTCGGGATAGACCCCCACTCTAACGCTGGGGCTGGCCCGGGCTCCAATTGAGCGAAAAAGAGGCGGTAATCGCGCCTAGACATGGCCGTCCTGCGCTACCTATCGCCCGCATCCCTTCAGCAAGCGTTGCTCCTGTAGTCAGAACATCATCGAGGAGTAGCGCTGGTTTATTGACGAATTCCTGTGAATTGTCACAGAGAACTAGCGCGCCGCGCATATTCACTGCACGTTCTCGCGCATTCAAACTCTTCTGTGGCGCGACAGATCGGGTATATCTCAGAGATCGAACTACCTGATCTCCAGTGTGGCGAGAAAGAGCTTGCGCAAGTTCGAATGTGAAATCTCTCCCTCTTCTTCGTTTTGCAATTGATGTACTAGGTATAGGTACTAATAGTAAATTCTCAGGAAAGAGCGAGCGTGCAGCAACTAGAGCGTTGACCACAATCCCTTCCAACTTTCGATTTCCATCATCTTTTGCGCCAAGAATAATTCTACTAACGCTTTCGTCATACGGTAGAAGTGATCCGATAGTGCATTTGCTATTCCTCACATGAACAATCCTTGGCGTTAATGTATGTGATGGAGAAAATTTTCGTTGGCACGATTGACACATTATCTCCCCCACCTGCGAACAATTGATGCAGGTGATTGGGATTACAAGCGAGAGAAGCGCCTTCAAGAATTGCATGAAGTAAAGATAAGTTACTAAAGATTAAAGAGTGAGCGTAAAGAGCCGTTCTGTGAGTTCTTCACTACGGTCGCGTGGAATGGTGAGCACAAAAAGTGATCCCTTTCCGTAGCGTCCTGTTGCTTCAATCACTCCACCATGGAGCAGCGCATCTTCCTGGGCAATTGAAAGCCCCAAACCAGTGCCACCTCGAGTCCGTTCACGGGATGGATCCGCGCGCCAGAATCGATCGAATACACGAGTCTCTTCGCCCTGGCGAAGTCCGATACCAAAGTCTCGAACGGCAATTGCTATGGATTTCTCCCCAGCACGAATTTCTACCTCGATTCGATTTCCTTCACCGTAGGCGATGGCGTTACTCAGTAAATTTCTAAGAATTCGATCCATCCGTCGTGGATCGACAACCGTTAATACGGGATCGCTCGGATGTTTATAATGAAAAGTAGAGCCATGCTCTTGAGCAATCGGCGTCAGGGCATCAAGACTTTTCTCGACCAAACTCACAACATCGACGACTTCGGGCTCTAGGTTGACTACCCCTGCATCAAACCTGCTTACTTCCAAAAGTTCTGTCAGTAAATTCTCAAACCGCTCCAATTGTGCAGAAAGTAGCTCGGCGCTTCTGGAAATAGTGGGATCAAAATCGTGGCGTTGTCGATAGATTAAATCTGATGCCATTTTCAAGGTAGTTAACGGTGTACGCAGTTCATGGGAAACATCAGACACGAACCGCTGTTGCACACGAGACAAATTCTCTAACCTCGTAATCTGACTCTGTAAAGCACTAGCCATTTCATTAAAAGAGAGAGCTAACCGGGCAATTTCATCTGCACCTTCGACTTGCATTCGCTCAGCGAAGTCTCCCGCCGAGAGTTTCTCCGCAATCTCAGCAGCACCCCGAATGGGCGTGATGACCTGTCGGGAAGCTGCCCACACGATGAATAGCAAAACTAACACCAAGGCAATGGCGCCAATAAGTAGCGTGCGCGAGATCAACGAGATAGTCGAATCTTCTGGCGCGGTACTGTAGAGAAAGTACAGTTCAAACGCTCCGAAATTTTCGATTGTGAAATTGCCACCAACTATAAGCGCTGGGACTTTTCGCTCAATGGCAATGGGTGTGAGATAAGTGCTCGCATAAACAATTTGCCCGTATGTGTACTGCAACTCCTTTGTCTCTCGAACTTTTGCTCGCAAATCAGCTGGGATAGATTCTTTCGCTATTTGATTAGTTGCTCGCTCGTAGAGGTAGAAAACAGCGCCAGGGGAATTTGCCTGCAAAATTGCCACTTCAGGATTTCGTTCATTCCCGCGCGCATCAGCAAATTCAGTAATCGTTCGATCGATGGCATCTCGAAAATCTGCCACTGATGTGATTTCGGCGAGAATAAAACGATTTTCAGTTTGGAATAATTTCGATTGACTCTCGTTGAGTGCAGACTCGATTTTCGACTCGCGAATACCATCACCAAGCCGCTGATTTAAGACAGTGGCTAAGCTGGAAACTAGGACTGTAGATAGCAACAGCGTCGTACCGAGAACTCGAAATGCCAGAGTATTTGTAAAGCGCATTATTTTTGTTCTGTGAAATTACCTGCGCGGTACCCAACGCCTCTAACCGTCAGCACTAGTTCTGGCTGGTTGGGATCGCGCTCAATTTTGGAGCGAATTCTTTGAATATGCACATTGACTAGGCGAGTATCCGACGAGTGTCGGTAACCCCAAACTTCGGCGAGCAACGCTTCCCGAGTAAAGACCCGTCCAGGTTCACGTGCCAATGCGAGGAGTAGGTCAAACTCCAACCGTGTAAGTGCAATAACTTTATCGCCGCGCCGAACTTCGTGAGCAATCAAATCTATGGACACTCCACCAAATTCTAATTTTGAACTAGCGGCCGCTGGCGCTGCAGTTCTGCGCAATCGAGCTTTGATGCGCGCCAGGAGCTCGCTTGTTTGGAAAGGTTTAACGATGTAATCATCTGCGCCAGCCTCTAACCCCTTGACTACATCTGGTGTCTCGCCTTTTGCAGTAAGCATCACTATCGGGATCATCGATTCAGCTCGAATCAACTTGCACACTTCAATCCCATTAAGGCCAGGAAGCATTAGATCGAGGAGAACCAAATCAGGCGGTGAGTTCCGAAACACCTCCATGACTTGGTCGCCGCGCGATACCAAGTCGACCTCGAGTCCATCGCCAGTGAGAACAATGGCGAGCATCTCGGCTAAATCTTGGTCGTCATCGACGACCATTATCAGCGTCATTAGCTGCCGTGCTCCCAAGAGTTGAGATAAAGCTCCTGCTCAGGAGTGAGTTGATCAACTTCGCCACCCATACTCTTGAGCTTGAGTGCCGCGACCTCTTTATCAATTTCAGTCGGCACTTCATGGACTCCTGGTTTCAGGTTCTTCGCTTCGTGAACTAACCACTCTGCGGTGAGCGCTTGGTCAGCAAAGGAGAGATCCATAACAGCAGCCGGGTGTCCTTCTGCAGCACCGAGATTAACTAGACGCCCCTCGGCAAGCAGGAGCAGTCTGCGACCATCCTCAAGCACATATTCATCAGTTTGATGGCGAATCTTTGAATTCTTGCGGCCATGCTTCTCTAACCAAGCGACATCAATCTCAATGTCAAAGTGTCCCGAGTTGGCCATGATTGCATTGTCTTTCATTCGCTCAAAGTGCTCAGCGCGCAATACATCGCGATTTCCCGTGACCGTAATAAAGATATCTCCAATTCGAGCAGCCTCGTGCATCGTCATGACGCGATAGCCCTGCATCATTGCATCGAGTGCCTTTGTCGGATCAATTTCAGTAATCACAACTTCGGCGCCTAAACCCTTTGCCCGCTCGGCAACACCGCGACCGCAGTAACCAAATCCAGCTACAACAACGATCTTGCCAGCAACGAGAGTGTTGGTTGCGCGAAAAATCGCATCAAAAGTCGATTGGCCGGTGCCGTAGCGATTATCGAACATATGCTTGGTGTCAGTGTCGTTGACTGCAACCATTGGGAAGGTCAGCGCACCATCGCGCGACATTTGTGTTAGTCGAATTACGCCAGTTGTGGTCTCTTCACAACCACCAAGAATAGTTGGCAACAATTCTCGTCTCGTGGTGTGCAAAGTGTTTACGAGGTCGCACCCATCATCGAACACAAAGTGCGGGGCGATATCTAGTGCGGCATTGATATGTTTGTAATACCCATCACGATCAATCGCATTCTTGGCAAAAACGCTGATTCCATATTCGTGGACCAAAGCAGCGGCGGTGTCATCTTGCGTGGATAGTGGATTAGATGCGCAGAGCGCTAATTCAGCGCCTCCTGCAGCGAGGGTGCGCATGAGGTTCGCAGTCTCGGTTGTCACGTGCATACAAGCTGAGATTCGCACACCCTTGAAAGGTTGCTCAAGTATGAACCGGTCGCGAATTTGTGCAAGCACGGGCATGCTCCGCTCTGCCCATTCAATCCGCTTCTTACCTTGCGCCGCTAATTCGGGATTTGCGATATCACTCTTATCGATAGTTGAACTGCTCACGTGGTCGGACCTCTCTGTAGCATCAAGAATTCGTTATGCGGCTACTTTACCGCCCTTTCCCAGTTGCCACCCAGAGAGAACCGCTACCCGTAAGCGTGTATTTGCCAGGGGCCATGAACGCCGCTGTTGCATGGTGCACATCCACATACTCTGAATTACTCGCCACTTCGGAGATCCGTGTCGCACCTTGCCAAGCAAAGGCAATGGCGTGGTTTTCTACCACCAGTTCCGTTTTGATACTCCCCTGAAACTCTCGTAAAGCAAAATCAAGGATTGGTGGTTTCCACTCACGGTATGCATCGGTGCCCGTTGGGGTAATGCGCACCGCGATGTGACTACTTGAATCGACAATCTTGAGAAAATTGCTCTTATCAATTGGCTTATGTGTTAAACCACCGCGAATCACATTATCGCTGTTGGCCATCACCTCTACCACCGTGCCGTTGAGATACGCATGTACGCACTTTGGAGGCAAATAGAGGCTCTCTCCGGGTTGGAGCGTCACTAATTCACAGAGCAATGTCGCTAGTGGATCCAACTTAGGCGCATACAGGTCAATTAATTCCTGCATCCATTTGCCGCGGACAGAATCAACGTTTGCGATCCGCTCTCTAACTTCGGGGAGCACATTTTTCGTGTCCTCAACGCCGAGCAGAGTCTCCAGAATCGTTGTCAACGGAGTTCCTGCCCGCAAGGGTTCGGTAATTAAACGATCAACTTTTTCTGAAGCGAGCACCTCCAACATCGCAAGTGTGTCGCGAATTTCTGCAAAGCCAACGAAGGCTTGAAATTCAGTGAGCGCAACGACCATCTCAGGTTTGTGATTTTGATCTTTGCATACTTTTTGTAACGAGGGAATATCTTCAAGCGATGGATGAACTTGTAATGAGAGTGATTGTTCTACTGCAAGAATTTTGGCAAGAAAAGGCAATTGGCCCTGAGGTAACACCTCTCCAAGAGCCCCAGTTATTTCATCAAGGCACATTTCAGTACCAATGACTAGAGATGGTCCTTGTGAATTATCCCCAAACCAAAGTTCTGCTTCGGGTAAGTCGCTTTCACTCTCTCCTCTGTGCCGCGCTAATGTCTCACGTGAGCCCCAGGGGTAATTCTTAACTCTTCCCTCGATAGCGAAAAGCTGCTTATCTAAATAAGTCATCCTCGCTTGATGGCAGCGTCAATGAGCAGCACGGGTATCCCATTTCTAATGGGATAAGCCAATAGACATTTGTTGCAATAGAGAGATTCGGCCTCAACAGTCAATTCTCCGCGACATTGCGGACACACGATTATTTCAAGGATCCTGGGATCAATCGTCACCGCCGAATCACCTCCAATGCCTCATCGCGGATAACGCACATTATCTCATCGCTATCTGCTTCTACGTTAAGTCTCAATAATGGCTCAGTATTTGAAGGGCGCACATTCAGCCACCATTCTCTGGAAGTAATGGTTAAGCCATCTAAGCGATCCATCTGACCTCGTTCTGAAAAATGAGCTTCGATACGAGCCATTGCCTCGGCGACATCGTGGATTCTGGAATTTATCTCACCGCTACCAGAATACTTCCGATATTTATCGATGATTGATGAGAATTTCGTATCCACATGTGATTTGCCCAGCGCAGCGATAGCGTAGAGCGCCGCAAGCATTCCCGAGTCAGCATTCCAGAAATCTCGGAAATAGAAATGACCCGAATGTTCCCCGCCAAAAATTGCACCAGTTTCTGCCATCTGAGCTTTGATAAATGAGTGGCCAACCCTGCTTCGAGAGGGAATTCCACCACATCTTTCAATCACTTCAGCGACCACGCGTGAAGAGATTAAGCTATAAATAATCGTGCTACCTGGCGCTCTCTCAAGTTCACTTTCCGCAATTAAGGCAGTGAGCAATGATGGATCTACTAATCGACCTGATTCATCGACAAGGAAACATCGATCTGCATCACCATCAAAAGCGAGGCCAAGATCTGCTTTTTCTGCAACTACTCGCACTTGGAGATCTCTTAAAGTTGAACTATCAAGTGGATTGGCTTCGTGGTTCGGAAAAGTTCCATCTAACTCAAAGTACATTGGAACAATCTCAAGATTCAAAGGCCCAAGGACTTGGGGAACCGTGTGGCCGGCCATCCCATTGCCTGCATCAATCACTACCTTCAAACGCCTAATCTTTGAACAATCCACAAGGCTACGTAGATGCTGACCATACTCTTCGAGGAGATTAGTTCTTCGCTCACTGCCCTGATGGTTAGCAATTGGTAGTTCATTTGAAATCAACGCCTCACGAATTTGCTCCAAACCGCTGGTTGCACCAATCGGGCTCGCTCCAGCACGTGCAAATTTGATGCCGTGATACTGAGCAGGGTTATGGCTTGCAGTAAACATCGCTCCGGGCATGTTGAGTCTTCCAGTTGCAAAATAAAGTTGATCGGTTGCAGCGAGCCCGATGTTGACAACATTAGTTCCAGTCGCGCGAACACCTTCGGAGAAAGATTGCACGAGACTCTCTGATGATGGGCGCATGTCGAAACCTACGACAATTTCATCCGCTGCTACTAAGTTGGCAAAAGCGATTCCGATATCTCGACAAAACTCTTCGGTTATCTCACTTCCAACTAAGCCTCGAACATCGTACGACTTGATTATGGTTGCAAGTGATTGCGCGGTATATGCCACGCTATTTATTCTGAGGGAAGGGCGCGTAAATGTCCACGTCGGCCGATAGTGGGCTGGTTTTGTTGTGGGTTTGATGTAATGACACTTCTTACCGCTTCTGCAATAGCAAGCAAGTCATCATCACTTGGACCCGCTGCACTCTCTTCGCTTACCAAGCGAATAAGTTCCCAACCACGAGGCGCTGTGAGTTTGGCGCCATGATCGTTACATAAATCGTAACTATGTGGCTCCGCGTATGTTGCTAAAGGCCCGAGCACGACAGTGGAATCACCATAAATATATGTAAGAGTTTGCACGGCAGGTTGGGTACACCCAGTGCGAGTGCACCGTCTCGTTGCTGGACGTAACCTGGCCATGGAGACACGGTATCTCGCGGGTACTTTCCAGGTTGGGATGCCACTCCGATTAGAAGTGCCACAAACTAGGAGGAAGGGGCGGTGGGAACAAAAAGGCCCGAATCAACAACTGGTAATGCGGTTAATTCTTTTGCTAACGCAGGGGCCAAGGAGGTGGTCGCCAAACCAGAGCTATTGAGCATGGCAAAAGCTAGGGACATCTTCGCTGCTTGTGTAGAGAATTGAATCGCACGAGTACTCTCAGGAACCTTCCATATCGCCATTGAATCTACTTTGATCGTTACTGTGGATTTCTTGCCTCGAGCCCCTAAAACGGTGAAGGAAACTTTCGGAGAATCGGTAACGATGCTCAGCCATCCACTTTTCTCGGGAAGTGCGATCTGTTCTCCAGTGCTCACGTTTGTGCTTGTGGACCATGCAATCTCACTTCGATTTCCAAATCTGCCACGTGTGAGAACAGCACCTACAACCGCTTCGCTCGCGCTCACACCGATGGAGAAGAGTTGACTCTTGGGCAAGGACTGCAAATCAACTTCGACAACTTTTTGAGCTGGGATTCGTAGCGAGTCCAGCCCAATAGGTGCAAAAACTCCCGAGGGTGAAATGTAAGTCACTTGAATAATCGCATCACTTTCACCTGGCACAAAAAGTCTAAGCTTTTGCGAGGTGACTTTCGATTTCTTCCCAAGCTTTACACCGGGAATACCAGGAATCACGAATTTCTGAGTCGGAGTAACAGCTGGTGCAACGAAATCACCGCCATAGTTTGTTAACCCTTTTCGTCGCTCATCGAAAAGTACAGCCCGGATCAATCCAGAGCGGGAAATAATATGAAATGCCGTCACCTTTTTGCCTGGCATAAATGTGGTCAGCGGAAAACTCTTCATACTTCGCCCAGGAATCGTCAATGTACGGGTGGATTCAGAGCCATCCTCACTCCACAGCTCGACATCGATAATTGCCTTGCCAAGATTCTCGTTTGTAAATTGGAAGTAGCCAAGGCTGGTGACATCACTGGTTCCACCTACAAACCAAAATTCGCCTGCAGAAGGGCTGCATTGAGAGAGGCCGAGCCAAGTTGCACTCTTTGAGGCGACGATTATTGGAGTTGCTGTATTACCTGCGACCACTCGAGCTTTCTTGCCAAGAGCCACCACGCGGCTGGCACCTTTTTTCATCGAACGATTCTTGCTATCGATAATTGCGCTCTTCGCTTTAGAATCAGAAAAGTGAATCGCTCCAGTCATATCCCGATACAGCGCTGGACATACAAAAGTGGAGATACTCTCCACGTACCCTCGTGGCGCTTGTTCGCCTTCGACAACCGAGGCAAGTGCCACCACTGAGGCAAAAGCTGCGAGTATCAATACGGGTTTTCTCATGAGACTTCCTCATCGGAAAGCTCTCGCTGTCTACGTCCACGCGGCAAGGCAAAGAAGATAAGTAAGCCAAGAGCAGCCACTTGAAGAGCCACTCCCGCTCTATGAGTGGTGCCATCGTGGAAAAGCACAACGCGCCCAGCCTCTGGGATTTCAAATTCTGTTAGCCCAACCTCTGACTCTTGCGGAAGGAGCGCCTTCCCGGCATGTAGCGCTCGCCATCTCCCATTAAAGATTTCGGCAAGTTGGACTGTTCCAGCGGATGGAACATCAAACTCTGCACCCACATACTCTGAGGGAAGCTCCAAAATTTCTCCATCACCAGCTGCGCTTTTGTTCTCGTCGCTGCGCGGCAGGAACCTAAGGCGCGCAGTCGAACCAGAAACTTGCCACAAGATTCCATCAGCAGTAGCAGAGAGTCGCGTCAAACCTCCAATTCCATCAATCTTGCGCGCAAGCGCATTATTTCGCTTCCCATTTTCTAAATAGAGATAGCGGATGCCAAATTGCGCCAAAGTAGAAGCTGGGGCATCTCCAACACCTGCGGTGATCTCACTAATTGTTTTTGTCAGAAGTGGCACCTCATCAGGCAGTGAAGTAAGTTCACTCATGCGGATATCTCGATCCCTAAGAATCACATAAGCAAAACTTTGGACTTGCTCACGTACTTCACTTCGAAGTATGAGAGTTTTCGGTTGATCTGGATTATCAGTTGCAGTAGCGATAAATGCAGGCAGCACAGACGAGTTGATTGTTTTCACTGGTGCTCGATCTGCGTCTGCCACCCACCAAAAAATATTTGCACCAACAGAATAGACCGCGATAACGGCTATCAGTGCGGTGGCGAAATGAGCTCTACCCAACGGCGATTCCTGCAACCATTGTCGACGACCCTCGCTCAGTCGAGCCAAAGCAATGCAAGAAAAGAGGGTTGCTATCACGAGGAGTCCGCCAGGCCAAAGGGATGATGTCAATGAATTCCCGTATGCAGCAAGATTCACCGCACTGACAAGTGCAGCCAACGCAAGACTTCCAAGAATTACCAGAGCTTCGTTAAATGTTCGTTTAGCGAAAAGTGCGACGACGCCAATCAACAGTGCGATGCTAAATACATAGCCAGGGACGGCGTCTGATGGCTGAAGGTTGCCAGTGAGCACGCGTAGCGGAGTTGAAAGCGCAACTGGCACTCCTTGATCAAGGAACAAATATGCAGGGCTCGTGAAAAGCGAGATACTCCATGGAGCTAACGCAAAGAATGAACTTGCCACAATGGTTGAATACTGGATTGCGCGCTGGCGAAATTGATCCCTCTCCTTTCGGAGTGTCCATAGATGGGCTGCAAGTATGAAAATCGCAAGGACTAACACTTGAAAAGAGAGTGCAGCCAGAAGTGCGAGTGCAAGGGCGCTTGCACACGTTCTGCGCCAACTCAGAGTTGTTGTCTCTCGTGAAAAAATCGGCTTGAAGACCAGCGCGGTTAAAGGCGCAATTATGACAAGCAGAATCGTGCTCAAATAACCGACACTCAGTGAGATGAGCAGGATTGCCGAAGTTCCATAGAGGAGCGCAGTCGTAACAGCTATTATTCGACCCATTCCGCTCTTGCGAATTAAGAGGTACATCGCCAACAGTGCCAACGTCGGTGCAAGGACGAATAACGCTGTAACCAATAGTGAGGGATTGCCACCTGTAGCGAGTGCGACTATCGCGAGTAAGGCGCTGAAGGGATGACCAGCTCTTGATGAACCAACGCCCAGCGCGTGCCACGACTCGCCGTAGCCACGAAGGAGTGCACCAGAGCTATCCCCGACCAGGGCCAACGCTCCACCTGCCAATGCACCAAATCGTGATCTGCTAGCGATGAGCGAGAGAAGAAGTAGCGCCGTTGTCGCAAGAAAGAGCGGGCGAGTAAATGCTTGTCGCCAGAAATGAGTTGCACTAGGTGCGAGAAGTTCACCTTCATCCGAATCAACTGTTGCATTCGATTCTGAGAGCGAGACATTTCCGACAACAGGATCTGGAATCCGCTCAATCCTGCGCAGAAGTAAATCTCGCACGCGCATTGCGCCGAGCTTGATTTGTTCGCTCCATGGGGCCAAGAACGGACGAATAACTCGCGCTGGCAGTAATCGCTTCTTCCGGCGACTTCGGCGTGCGATTCGCAGTCGGTCGAGTCGAGTAAATAGCAGTGCGACTGCTGCTAATTCATCCAGAGCATAACCCGGCAACTTGGCAAGCAGATAACCAAGCGCTCTGATAATCGATGATGCAAAGATTCGAAGAACAATCCAAGGCAATGTCCACAGTGGCAAATTCGCTAATAAGACGAAGGCTGCATGGCGGCGATCTAGTAAGTGCGGACGGTGAAACGCACCACCTGCTACATCGATTGCGCGTCGTTCGGTCGCTGCCGCTTCGGCATGAAAGAGTTTCGCTGTCGTTACACAAAGAACTGCATAGCCAGCCATCCGGGCGCGCATTCCAAAATCCACGTCGTCGCGAAAGAGCGGTAAGTTTTGGTCGAAGCCACCAATCTCTTCAAAGAGATCACGGCGAATCAAGGCGCCTGCGGTGCTGACTGCTAATACTGGAATAGTGCCATCGCCATCGTGCTGTCCTTGGTCACGCTCATTCCGTTCCAAGCCAGTCCAGCGCGCTCCATTGTGGGCAAGTGTCACGCCAATTTCCAATAGATGGTTTCGATCGTGCCAACCAAGAATCTTGGGGCCAGCAACGCCAACGTTTGGACGTTCGGCGACCGCGGCAAGTAGCTGCGCAAGAGCATCGGGAGCGGGCGCACAATCATCATGAATTAACCAAAGCCATTCGCTCTCACGGTTGTGGCTCTCCCCTGCTGCCGACAGCGCTTCTGGGAGCGGTGGCAGGTGCGCTACGGCGAACGCGACCGCTTCGCCAAAACCACAATCGTGGGCAGCGCGGATGAGATCGATTCGTGAGTTCTGTAAGAGCTCGACAGATCCATCGGTAGAGCCGGTATCGACCGCAACGAGATAGTCCGGACCGCGCTCCTGGCTTGAGAGCGCTGCTACGACCTCAGGGAGCCATCGAGCGCCATTATGGGTGACCAGAATTGCGCTCACCCGTTGGTGGGCAGTTAGGTTGAGGCCAGTCGCGTCGGGGGCGATGCTCATAGCGCCAACCCTAAGGTGCACAGGGCGAAAGTGGCTTGTTACCCGCGAATTTAGCCCCTGCCAAGGCGGCCACAGGCGAGGTCAGTTAGGCAGGTCGGCGCTTGAGGCGACGGCGCTCTCGCTCCGAGAGACCACCCCAAATTCCAAATCGCTCATCGTGCGCTAGCGCGTAATCCAAACATTCGCTCCGGACTTCACAGGAGAGACATACTCGCTTTGCCTCGCGAGTGGATCCGCCCTTCTCGGGGAAGAAGGCTTCTGGATCCGTTTCAGCGCAGAGCGCTCGTTCTTGCCAAGAGAGTTCTGCAGGGTTTCCACCCTCGAACGGTGTGAGCGGTGTGCTCATCTACAAGCCCCTAACATGTCTAAGAGAGAACCTAGGGAGAATTACACGCGTGTAACTCCAATTCGTCAAGTTAATGGGCAGATACAAATTTTTGGATTATTGAATGTCGCCAATTTGTCGACTATTTGGGGGAACGCTAACCCCAGTTCCTGCGATTACTACCCCGCGCAGATGCGCGCCTTCACCGATTCGCACGCCATCGCCAATGATGGAAGTGGAAATCTGCGTACCTGAACCAACCACCACGTTATCGCCAATGATGCTCTGCGCCACCAGAACATTCGCGCCAATTTCTGATGCCCCGACCGACGACCCGGCGTCGATGTGCGCATTAACTCCAATGTGCGCTTCAGGATGTACGTAATTCATTGTCGTCGCCGTGGCAAATACTGGGGAATGAAAATGACCTTGTACTAAATCTCTCGATGCTTTCAAGAAAGCTGCAGGCGTTCCGATATCTATCCAGTAGCTCGAGCTTTTATAGGCCCACAAAGGGTTTCCTGCCGCTAAGAGTGCAGGAAAAGTCTCGCGTTCTATGCTCACGACTTTATCTGGCGGGATTTGGTCGATGATACTTCTAGTAAAGATATAGCAACCAGCATTGATGAAATCTGTCGGTGGATTATCAGATTTCTCAACAAAATCTTTGATTTTTCCAGCTGCATCAGTCGGCACTGAGCCATAAGGTCGGGCATCGGCGACGCGAATCAGATGTAACGTGGCGTCTGCGCGCATTTGGTTATGCAAAGCAACTTGTTCCCGCATGTCATGCGCGCTCAGTATGTCACCGTTGAGAATCGCAATAGGTTGCTGCGGATCACTTTCAAGAAATCGAGCAGCGTTCCGGATAGCACCTGCAGTACCAAGTGGTTGATCTTCGATTGCATGGATAATCTCAACGCCAAAGCCTTTTCCATCCCCTAAGTAATCGAGGAACTGCTCGTTCTTATAGGAGATTGCCATCACAATTCGAGTGACGCCATGCTCTTTCGCATAACCAATTTGGTGGGCGATAAATGGCACGCCAGCGACCTTGAGCATGGGCTTAGGGGTTTCAAGAGTCAGTGGATGCAATCGAGTGCCTTTGCCACCTACAAGAAAAATTGCTTCCATCAAGTACCTCGATTAGCCCAGAAGTTTCACGAATGTAATCGATCAACCGCACGAGCGATATCGTCATCCGAAGCTGTAAGAGCAACTCGAACAAAATTTGCGCCCTTAGCGCCGTAGAAATCGCCAGGGGTGACGAGTATGCCGCGTTCAGCAGCCCATGCAACGGTAGCCCAGCAATCTTCACCACGAGTTGCCCATAGGTATAACCCTGCCTCGGAGTGCGCTATTTCAAATCCTGCAGTGATAAGCGCCTGCGCTAACTTTTCGCGGCGAGCGCGATAGCGTTCTTTTTGAGTTGCGACATCGTCTGGTTGTGCAAATGCAGCAGTCATAGCTCGCTGAATCGGTGCAGGCATAATCAAGCCCAAGTGCTTGCGAATCTCTCTAATTTTCGCAATCAGCGCTGGGTCACCAGCGACAAACGCTGCTCGATAACCCGCTGCGTTAAAACTCTTCGATAGCGAATGGACGATCAATATTCCGGAGGTATCTCCATCACATACTTGGAGCAGCGAAACTGGTTCACTCTCCCAACCCATTTCGATGTAGCACTCATCGCTAGCAAGGATTGTGTTAGTCGCTCGCGCCCACTCGATAATCTCGCGCAACTGTGCCTGATTCAACGTTCGGCCGTGTGGATTTGCTGGGGAGTTAATCCACGCCAAGTCGGCATCGCGTGGCCATGTCGCGATGTCATCGCTCACTGGCACACACTCCGCACCAGCAACCAGCGCCCCAACACGATAGGTCGGATAGGCAATCTCTGGAATCAATACCTTCTTCGCGTGCACGAAGGTAGGCAGCAGTCCCACCAACTCCTTTGATCCTATGGTGGGGAGAAAATCAAATGTCGCAGCGGGATGTGCAGCTAAAAACCGCTCTCGAATCCAGCGTTCCAACGCTGCACGGAGCTCAGGGCTACCAATCGTGAGCGGGTAGCCAGGAGCATTTCCGCTCGCGGCAAGCGCCTCTTGCATGGATGTGGGTGAATCATCGACAGGTGTTCCGATGGAGAGATCGACTAGGCCATCAGGATGTGCGCCCGCGCTCTTCTTGTAGGGCGCAAGTAAGTCCCACGGAAAATCGGGGAGTTTCACAACGCTACCCTTTCGGGCGAGCCACAACTACTGGGTGATCACTCTCTTGTGCGCCCACCTTGCTTGCGCCACCAGGTGACCCCAATTCACTGAAGAACTCTTCGTTAACGGCTTTGAATTCGCTGAACTCGCCGGGCACATCATCTTCGTAATAAATAGCTTCTACAGGGCAGACCGGTTCGCAAGCACCGCAATCGACACACTCGTCAGGTTGGATGTAAAGCATCCGGCCACCCTCATAAATGCAGTCAACTGGGCACTCTTCAATGCACGACTTATCCTTCACATCGATACATGGCCCTGCGATGATGTACGTCACGAACTGCTCCTATCTCTGTTACAACCGTCAAGTGAGGCTAATTATGCTGCCTCCCGAGCCATTTTCCACTCTATGCTGGAACATGTGCGAATAACTGCCCCGGATAGCTCACTTATTGGAGCCCGCGTCTCAATCCGGGTCCACGATGAGGAACCGGGAAAGTTCCGCGACCTACTTGGCCAGCTAGTAGACCTCACGCACATTCGAGATAAGAACGGCGTGATTAAAGAATTTGACCCCGCCACAATCCTTGCGTGGAGAGTGGTTGGCGAGCGCGCGGGCACGAACGTTGCACAATCGCAAGATCGAGTCCGCCAATGAAGTTATACGACACTAAACAACAGCTCGTGATTGAGGTTCAACCTTCCGAAAGTGGTACGGTCGATATCTACTGCTGCGGACCTACCGTGTATCGATTCGCACATGTTGGAAATTTGCGCACATTCCTTCTTGGCGATTTAGTGCGCAGAACGCTCCGGGCAGAGGGCACCGCTTATCGTTATATACAGAACATCACCGATGTGGGTCATCTCAATGATGACATCCACATAGATGTCGCTGAAGACAAAATCCTGGCGCAAGCAAAACTAGAGAATAAAGACCCGTTTGAGATTGCTCGATTCTACGAAAGTGCATTTCACAACGACCTCGCAGCGCTCAATATTCTCGCTGCAGATGCATACCCGAAAGCTAGTGAATCGATCGGATTGATTGTTGATTTAATTGCGCAATTGATTTACATAGGTGCCGCTTATCAGGGCAACGATGGCTCGCTCTATTTTTCGGCGCGTAGTTACAAAGACTATGGAGCAATAAGTAGAAATTCACTCGACCAATTACGGGCCGGATATCGATTCGATGCCGAACAAACCCAAGAGCGGGAACAGGGTAAGCGTTTCCACGCTGATTGGGCGCTCTGGAAAGCGGCCTCAGAGAACCGCGCGATGACCTGGCCAACGCCATGGGGAGTTGGATTTCCCGGTTGGCACATCGAATGTTCGGCAATGTCCATCCACTACTTCCCCAATGGCGTATCGCTCCATCTCGGCGGAATAGATCTACGTTTTCCCCATCATGAGAACGAGCGAGCGCAGAGCAATGTCGCTACTAACTCAGAATTTGTCCGGCAATGGGTTCACGGTGAGCATCTTTTGTTCGATGGCAAAAAGATGGCAAAAAGCGCAGGAAATGTGCTGCATGTGTCGGATCTAATCGAACGGAAAATTGATCCACTCTCGTTGCGATTGCTTTTTATGGAGAGCCATTACCGCACGCAAATGAACCTCACGTGGGAGAGCATCGAGGCGGCCCACACCACTTTAAAACGCTGGCGAAAGAAAATTGCGTCATGGCCAGTCGGCGGTCTAGTTGACCAATCAATTACGATGGCTATTACCAAATTTTTTGGCGATGATTTGAATACTGGTTCAGCATTATTACTTCTTCGTAAGTTTGAAAAAGATGAGAACATTTCAGAGGCCGACCGACGGGCAACGTTCCTTGCGTTAGAGGACTTGCTTGGTCTTGAACTCAATCAAATGTCACCTACCGAGCTGCCTTCAGAAGCGCTAGCGCTCTTACAGGCACGTGCAACCGCACGCGAGAATCGAGATTGGCCATTAAGTGATCAGCTACGAGATGAACTCCTAGAACTTGGCGTCCGGGTTAATGATGGACCTGAAGGTCAAACCTGGGAGCTCATCTAGTTACTTAGGGATTTCTGCTCCGACAATGGTGGGTTCATCCATTTCGCCTCTGGATTGGTGCAAATGATTCGATCTTCAGCGCGGTATTTAGTCCGATATTTCTCGCGCTTGAATTCGATTCCATCGCGTTTGAGGATTCGCCAGACTTCAATGGTAAATCCCGGCACTCCCTCTTGGAAGATGCATTCCACGTCATCATTCTCCAATATTTTAAATGCGACCGGATTTGTCCGAGGACCAGATTCGGTTTCGACTTCTACAAATTTTGTCCCATAAATGGTTACGGTTACCGACTTGTTGGTAAAGGAGGTATCGACAAAAATCGGCTTCCCGGAGTTATTTCGAAACTTCACATCAACGCTCGGCCAAGCGACGGTCGATTCCCGTCCTGCTGGATATCGTGAGATGTAAAAACTATGTGGTTTATGCTGAACGAGCTCCAAACCGCTAAACCATGCTGCATTCCACGTCGTGGTCGCAACCTGGGATACGCCGCCGCCCCAATCTTTCTTGAAAACTCCTCCAGCAATCATGATCCCAGGAACAAAACCACGTGCCTCGGTTCGTTCTCCTACTACCTTGTTGTAACTAAACACCTCACCAGGTTTGACGATCACTCCATCCATCCATCGCGCAGCGCGATGAATATTGGTTAATCGATATTCTGCATAGGGGTAATACGTAGTAAAAGTTCCGATTACCTCCTTGATGCCTAAACCCCCTGCCATCTCTGTCGTTATCTTTGCCGCAACAGGTTCTGGAGTGAGCGTTACCTGACGCTGACTTCCTACTTTATCGAGCACGGCGATGAGCGAGTCACTCAATTTATCTTCAGGAACATCTAAACCATCGCGCGATGGTTGGACGCGAGGTGCGCCATCTATCATCGTAAAAGAGGCATTTAATGGTTCCACCACATTCGAAGTCCACGATTTACCCACGAGATTTATGAACGTTCCTTTTAACCACTTTGCCTCAAGTTTGCTAGTGCGGCTCGGAATAAAAGTTAAGGCTTGAGAAATAATCTGCGGCGAAATCGAGATTGTTATCGCCTTCTGTGTGTTGAGCGTAATCGAAAGCGGCGCTGAGGTGGCTGCTTGCGCAAAAGGTAGCAATTCTTCCGCTTCATCGTCGCTAACTTTCGCCTTAAGCCTGCTCAGTGGGATTTCAATTTCTTCACTCCGAAGCCAGTTCGCAGAAATCTTCTTGAGCGCTGCCTTGCGGTTAATCGCTTTACCATCCCGTGATTTCACCAACTTTGGCGTCAGTCCGTCATAGGTAATGTCCGCATTTCTTGGCGCGATATTCACGCGCGCTTCAATGACGCGAATGGCGCGGTTAAAAGCCTCTTGATTCGATTCAATTATTGGCTCGACGTTTTTCGATCTGAATAGTAGCCAGAGAAGGGTCGCTGGATTAATAGTTCGTTTTTCCATCGAATCAATTGAGCCTTCTAGGTTCACTTTCAATCCCGACCCGGATGCAGCTAAGGAATACTCTCTATTCTCAATGAGAAGCACGATTTCGCCCTTGATGCGTTTCTGACGCTCGGAAGCCACCTTGGCGATCGCATCCCCTGGTGACATTCTCGAAATATCTACACCAAGTAGCTGCGTCTTTGGCGGGATAGCTGCGCCAACAGCAATCCAGATCGCGAACCAGAGCGCTACCAGCGCAGCTAAGGCGCCAATGCCATAAACGAGTGGCTTCTTCATGTGATTTCTAGAGCCTCGACCCAATGCTTGCCACCATAAGTAGGAACCCTAAGGCCAAGAATGTATTTCCCGTGCCATTGGACATCACAAGTAATTCTTCGCCATTTCCAAAAGTCGCGCCCCGAAGCGTCACTGCGCTCCAACCGAGAAGAAACCAGAACCGAATACTGCGCCTGCCAAAGCGCACCCCCAATATTGTGGAGGCGGCGAAGCCACCCAAGAGTCCAACAAGTAGACCAAGCGGAAACCACCCGAGCGAGAAGTTGTGCACGAGCACGCCGCACCCACCAATAAGAACTCCGACCGCAATGCCAAAGAGATTTTCCGAAACTCGTCTCATCCCAAACTCACAATGCAATTCCAGCGAACAAATCACTTTCGTGCCCTTGCATATTGAGATCTGGGCCAGCTTTCCCCTTTACTCGCGTGTAATACTCGTAACCAAAAACTTGCATTCCCAGTAAATTCGAGAGCGCGAAGAATGGACCATCTACTGCAATCTGGGTGCGATGGGCTTTCATAGCATCCTTTTTGAGTTCAACGTATTCATTTCCATCAATCACGGCATGCACGAAAGAATCATCTTTGGCGAAGGGAATATCGTCGATTGATTCCGCTCCAAAAAAATCAGAACCAATCTCCCGCATTGCATCCATGCTTTTTTGCACCACGGACTTCGGTATAACATTCCAGTAGATTTTCGCTATCGGCCATCCAAGTTTCTCGCTCAATTCCGCGGCTCTCATCGCTACTCGATGAGCTTGAATATGATCGGGATGCCCATAACCGCCAAATTCATCATAGGTAACCAGTACGTGCGGTTTGAATTCAACTATGTAGTGCGCAAGTAGTACAGCTGCTTCATCAACGTCAGCGTTCCAAAAGACATCTGGCCGTGAGTTCTGTGGCGCGTCCATCATTCCGCTATCGCGAAACCGCCGCTCTGGAGCGCCAAGATACCAATGCTGACTAACACCAAGCGCTTTGAGCGCATTCGCAAGTTCTCCCTCACGAATTTCCGCAAGTCGATCTGTTTTATCACTTGCCGCATCGGCCAATTCAGGGAGCAAGATTTCGCCTTCCTCACCACGAGTACAGGTGACCAGAGCTACCTCAAACCCTTCATGCGCATACTTCGCCATGGTTGCGCCATTATTAATACTCTCATCGTCAGGATGGGCATGAACCAGAAGTAGCCGACCTCGCTTCGGCGCAGTGGATTCAGGCATGGATGAAAGGGTACGGTGAATTCCTATGGCCGACACATCGCAACTCTCCTTTCCGCGCCACTCTGCGAAGACGTTGCGCTTCACCTTGGGCGCGCCGAGGACTTTCACTTTGGCACCCGATGGACAGCGCCTGGTCTATGTGCGCAGCGCCTCCGGAACAGACCGAATTGGGCGTCTGTATCAGTATGACCTCCGCACAGATAACGAGGAGTTGCTCGTTGATCCTCTGAACCTGCTCATTGATGGTGAAGAGCAACTCTCACCAGAGGAGCGAGCCCGTCGGGAGCGCACTCGGGAGGCTGCCGGAGGGATCACCTCGTATTCCTCCGATAAGAAATGTGAAGTCATCGCATTCGTTCTCTCAGGAAGACTTTATTCGCTCGATGTTACTTCTAAACGAATTCGTGAAGAGGCGAGCGCCGGGATAGTTATTGATCCGCAGTTTTCCCCGGATGGAAAATCTATCGCGTACATCACTCCTGAAGGCGAACTACACCTCTCACGCGAAGGCTCAGTATCGATTCTATGTGCGCCGGAGAGTGCAGAGATTTTTTATGGGACTGCAGAATTTGTCGCGAGTGAAGAGATGTCACGTCATCATGGTTTCTGGTGGAGCGCAGATAGCAAATCTCTTTTCGTGCAACGCTTTGATCAAACACCTGTCACAAAAATCTTCATCACCGACCCGGCAAATCCTGAGAGTGCGCCTCGGGAGGTTCGCTATCCATTTGTCGGTACCCCAAATGTCATTACCTCGCTCTTTTTACTCAACCTTGATGACCTATCTCGCAAAGAGATCACCTGGAATCCGGCTCACGAGTATCTCTGCGATGTAAATCCAGGTGATGGAAAAGTTCCGCCATTGCTGCTGACCATGTCACGAAACCAACGCCATGCAGAGATAGTTGCCATTGACTCCGAGAGCGCCAAAGGGCGTGTCATCGCAGAAATGAAAGATCCGGCGTGGATCGATCTCGTTGCTGGCGTACCTGCATGGGGACCTAATGGTGAACTCGTCACCCATGTAATTAATGAAAATACTCATTCAATTGCCATAAATGGCGAAGTAGTCACGCCAGAGCATCTCCAAGTCGATGGCGTGATTGCAATCGATCGTGATGGCATTACATTCTCTGGAACTTTCGATCCCGCTCAATCGCATATCTACTGGCGGGGCTGGGGCGGCGAATTCGAAGTGCTCACCACAGAACCAGGTGTGCATATGGCCCGTACCAACGGCGGCACGCTCTTACTCATCTCAAGAGATATGGCCAGTTATGAAGTGTCAGTAGTTATCAAGCGCGATGGGGTAACGAGAAAAATCGCAGCGCATAACGAACGACCCGAAGTGGATGCGCAACCGCAATTTCTCTCATTAGGCGAACGAGAACTACGTAGCGCATTGTTGCTTCCACAGAATCGTGAACCAAAGAATCTTCCTTTGCTAGTGGACCCTTATGGTGGTCCAGGACACGCACGAGTGATGCATGCGAAGAGCGCGTACGCAGAGGCGCAATGGATTGCAAATCAAGGATTTGCCGTGCTTATCTCAGATGGACGGGGCACACCGCATCGAGACCCACAATGGGAACGTGCGATTGTCGATGATCTGTCGACATTCCCGGTCGATGATCAAGTAGATGCTGTGCAAGCGCTCATCGCGACCCATCCTGGATTAATTGATACCGCACGAGTTGCTATTCGAGGTTGGTCATTTGGCGGCTATCTTGCAGGACTTGCCGCTGCCCGTAGGCCAGATATCTTCAAGGCGGCGATTATTGGTGCACCGGTTACCGATTTCCGGCTCTACGACACTTTTTACACCGAGCGGTTTATGGGACCAGATGCAAAGAGCGTAAATTACGAGAAATCGTCACTCCTGAATGAGGCGAAAAATCTTCAAGTACCCGTAATGATCATCCACGGCATGGTCGACGACAACGTGCTCGTCTCGAATACATTGAAGCTTTCCGCCGCGCTCCTTGAAGCTGGAAAAGCCCATGAAGTCTTACCGCTTACCGGCGTGACGCATATGACGCCACAGGAAATCGTTGCTGAGAATTTAATGGTGCTCGAGCTTGATTTTCTCAAGCGAGCGCTCAAGATTTGAGGAATTAATAGGTAGGTAGGGAAGTATCAATCTGCTTCGCCCACGCAAGAACGCCACCGCTCACATGAGTCGCATCGGAGAAGCCAGCGCCCTTAAGGACTGCTAAACATTCGGCAGAGCGAACGCCACTCTTGCAGTGCAAAATGATCGGCTTATCTTGGGGCAATTTAGCGAGCACTGAACCGTCAAGGAATTCCTGTTTCGGGATGAGCACCGAGCCGGGTATGCGCACAATTTCAAACTCAGCAGGTTCGCGAACATCAATGAGTAGGAAATTATCCTTGTGATCCATCTTGCTCTTGAGTTGTTCAACGGAGATGGTCGATCCAGCAATCGCCTCGGTCGCTGCGGAGGAAATAGCGCCGCAGAAACCTTCGTAATCTTCGAGTAACTCTTTTTGTGTTGCATTCGGGCCACAGAGGACGCAATTCGGATCTTTGCGAATTTTCACTTTGCGATATGACATCTCAAGCGCGTCGTAAATCATCAATTCGCCAATGAGGCTCTCGCCAATGCCAGTAATGAGCTTGATTGCCTCAGTTACTTGAATCGAACCGATTGATGCACAGAGCACGCCAAGGACACCGCCTTCGGCACAACTGGGCACCATGCCAGGTGGTGGTGGTTCGGGATACAAGCAGCGATAACACGGTCCATGTTCTGCCCAGAAGACGCTTGCTTGCCCATCAAACCGATAAATCGAACCCCATACGTAAGGCTTGCCAAGTAAAACGGCTGCATCGTTGACCATATAACGCGTGGCGAAGTTGTCGGTGCCATCGATAATCAAGTCGTATTGCGAGAAGAGTTCCATGACATTCGAGTTATCAAGTCGAGTCTCGTGCACAATTACTTTTGTGTAAGGATTAATCTCGGCAATACTCTCGGCGGCGCTTTGCGCTTTACTTTTTCCAATATCGCTTTGGCCGTGAATAATCTGTCGCTGTAGATTTGATTCATCGACAACATCGAACTCCACGATTCCCAACGTTCCAACGCCTGCTGCAGCTAAATACATCAACGCGGGAGAGCCCAAGCCACCAGCACCCACACAGAGCACCTTTGCTGCCATCAACCGACGCTGACCATCCATAGCAACATCAGGGATGATCAAATGGCGGCTATATCGCCGTACCTGATCCACTGTAAGCGCGGGCCCAGGTTCGACCAGTGCTTTAAGTGGGGGCGTCATGGGATGGCTCACACCCCTACTCTGCCATGTTTATTTACTCTCGCTCCACCTGAAGGCCTACCATCGACCCTATGAGCGATACAAAGGCACGTCTGCCGCGCGATGAACGGCGAGCGCAACTTCTCACCGCTGCGCTCGAGGTTTTCACCTCTGCCGGCTATCACGCAGCTGCGATGGATGAAATCGCCGATCGGGCGGGAGTTAGCAAGCCCGTGCTTTACCAACATTTCCCAAGCAAACTTGATCTTTACTTGGCAGTGCTCGATCTCCACGTGGATCAATTGGTCTATTCCATACAACGTGCCATTGCATCTACCTACGATAATGCCGACCGAGTCAAAGCAACCGTTGATGCCTACTTCAATTTCATTGAGGAAGAGGGCGAGGCATATCGTCTCCTCTTTGAAAGTGACATGAGCGTAGAGCCAGCCGTCCGTGAGCGATTAACTCGCATGACATACGACTGTGCCGCGGCAGTGAGTGCGGTGATCGCTGCAGATACTGGAATTCCGGATGAAGCGGCGATGCTCCTAGGAATCGGTCTGGTTGGTACCGCGCAATTCACAGCACGTTATTGGCTAGAGCGTGATGGGCGCGTCCCCCGTGAGGAAGCGGCGCGACTCGTGGCAAATCTGCAGTGGCGCGGAATCTCTGGCTATCCACGCACACTTGATGAGCGCGGAAAGAAATAAATCGCTAGGGTAGGAATATGAGCACAAAAAAAAGCGCGGAAAGTGCGAATAGCGCATCCTCAAGCAAAGTCGAAGTTCGAATTGGGATTAGCGATTCACCACGCGAATTGACTATTGATTTATCAAATAGCGCCGACGAAATCGAAGCGACGGTGTCGCGCGCGCTAAACGAAGGATCGCACGTCTCCTTCACAGACGAGCGCGGTCGCAGACTTATCGTTCCTGCTGCAAAGGTTGGTTTTATCGAAGTGAGCGCACGTTCCGAGCGAAAAGTCGGCTTCGGAACTAACTAGCCAAGACGCAATATCGACCTAGAGAAAATCGTAGGTAATCTCGCGATACATCCCTGCGATATCGCTTGCCTTCTTGTGGCTCAATAGCGAAGCGCCAGCTACGACGGAATCTGCAAATAGTGGGCTCTTTGGTATTCCTGGCTCGATAACTAATGAGCCGAATTTCTCCTTCAGCAACCCCACCATCTCAATGCCATGTTTCGAGCGCGCTTCGACCATGGTGGGAAGAATTGCGCGAATCTTTCCGCGATACTGAGCGCTCTCCTTGGCCACCTGAAGCGCCCCACGCACCGAGAGTAAATCTAATCGTGTAGGGATAATGAATTCATCAGCTGTAGCAAGGACTAGTTGATTTAATTTTGAGAGACCAGATGCAGTGTCGATAATGATGATGTCGTATTCAAATTTAGCGAGCGCCTCAAAGAGCATCCGGTCATCTTTTATCTTCAACTCTCCAGATAATTTAGGCGAGGTTGGAATCAGATCGACTCGCTCTGCAGTTTGATGGATCATGCCCAGCGCCCGCTCGCGCCCCGAGAAGATGTCATATGCAGTACGCCTGGAATTTTCTTTGCCTAAAGTGAAGGTCAACGCGCCTTGGGGATCACAATCGACAAGGAGCACCTTCTTGCCGTACTCGGAAAAAGCAACAGCCATCGAGAGCGCGCTAGCAGTTCGGCCGACACCTCCGGTGGAATTGAGAAACGCAAGAATTCGCGACATTATTTTTAGCTACCCTAATTACTCGAGATGTTTGTCGCTAGATTGCGCTGCGCTTTTGCATACGGGCTCGTTCGCAAGAATTCAGGGAGCTTGAGTGCATTGTTCCGAAATGCAAGTAGCGCTCGATTGGTTACCAACTCTTGGCCAGGAATGGTGGGCCAGCCGTACATATCTCGCGCCCACCGCGGCAATGATGCCGCAGCAAGTGTCGCAACCGAGGCCCATAGCGCAGGAGCGGGAGTTGCGAACCGAAGCGGAAGTGACATCGGGGGGAAGGTGAGAAATACGGAGGTTCGCTTCGCCTCTTCGGTAATCGCAAGTTTAGGTTGGATTTCAACCATGTAACGCTTGAGCTCTTCATACGACGAAGGGACGCTGGCGCGTTCGATTCCCACTAGCTCTGCAAAGATCACCATCTGATCGAGATAATCATCGATCTCCCGCTCAGTGAATGGCGCCCCGGACCGCACCGCAACATCGACGAACGCATCAACCATCGATGCATGAACCCACAGCAACTCTTCTTGAGTGTCTAATCCCAACCGCTGGTGAATAGTGCGCACACGTTCTGCGGCGCGGTCGACCTCGTTGCGCGGACCATAGGTCACCAACGCCACGTATTCACCGGTACGCCGTAATCGCCCCCATGCGTCGTCCCGAAAATCGGAGTACTTAGCGACTCCAGCCATCGCAACAGGATGGAGCGCTTGCTCCATCAGCGCACGGATTCCGCCAACGATTAACGCAGGATCTGAATGGAGGCGTGCAACGACTGAGTCAGTAGCAAAGTAACTCTCGTTCACGTATAACTCCCCCAATTTCTCATTCCACATTACATGCATGCTCTTAATTCGTTTACAGTGCGTAATCTTGCCTACGAATTCTCGTCGAGCCCCGCCCATGGCTGTGCTGGCTCTCGGTCGGCATCGGTACATATCCGAGCGTAATCGCAATATCCGCAAAGCGCTCCCGGAGTAGCGATGAAGCGACCTTGCGCAGTTGCCGCAAGCGCTTCTTCCGCGATGCGCTCTGCTCGTTTCACATGGCGGGCAAGCGAGGCGTCATCATGACGATAGACCGCCTTGGTATCTGAAGGAAGGTGGTGCAGCTCAACTGTTCGACATTTCTTTCGCAACGTTCGCTCGGCACCTATAGCGTAGATGGCGAGCGCCAGCGAACCACCCGCCTCTATTTCATCTGGTGGACGTTTGCCTGTTTTGTAATCGACAATCACGAGCTCATCACCACGTTCATCGATTCTATCGACCCGCCCGGAAAGTGATAAACGCTCGGTTGTTGCACTCACCGTTCGTTCAAGGCCGCGAGGTTCGTCATGTGGATTTACTCCAGTTAAATACTGACGAACCCATTGTTGAGCCCGAAAGCGATATCTCTCAGATTGTTCATCATCACGGAAACCTTCAGAACGCCAATGTTTTACTACTAGCTCAGCGCCCTTTTCTTCCGCTCGCTGCTCTTGCGGCAAGGTAAACCACTCTCGAAGGGCATTATGAACTGCACTTCCCATGCTGGTATGTCCCCACGGGCCACCTCGCGGTGGTTTTGGGATATCGATGTAGGTATAGCGATACTTTTTTGGACAATCAAGCCACGTTTCTAATCGATACGGAGTGCACGAGAAAAGTTTCTCTGGCATGCCATCAAATGAGATTTGCACGTTCTGATCACTCATGCGATGACGAAGGCACGTACTGAATCCGCAATCATTTGCACTGCAATGGCGGCAAGTAAGAGTCCAGCAATTCGCGCGATAAGCGTGACGCCAGATTTCTTGATGATCTTGATGATTCCAGTTGAGTATGCCAAAACCAAGCCCAGCAAAATATGGAGCAAAATAATGGCAGCAAATAGCGCGGCCATCATCGATACGGAGCTACCAGCGTCAGCAGAGTTCGCTTGTTTGACGAAGATGATAGTTGCAACTATCGCACCAGGTCCCGCAAGTAATGGTGTTCCTAGAGGAACGAGCGCCACACTCACATCTTCCTCGTTACCCTGCTCTTTTTGGTTTCCAGTCAAGAGATTTAATGCAACGAGCAGCAATAAGAGGCCACCTGCCCCCTGTAAAGCAGGAAGTGAGATCTTCAAGTAATCTAAAATGAATTGGCCAAAGAGTGCGAAGATGATGATGAGCAATAAGGAAACGCTTGCGGTCTTCCAGGCAAGCCTGCGCTGCTGCTCTGGCGAATATTTCGAGACAAGCGAGAGGAAGATTGGCATCACTCCCGGGGGATCGATAATGACGATCAGCGTGACAAAGACTTGAATACCAAAGGTTAATGCGCTTACGGCGCCGACACTTCCGTTCATACGGTGAACACCTCGCATCCCTCTCCTTGAGCGAGGATACCCTCCCAAACATCCGGTGCGGTTTGTTCCATGCCAAGGCGTTGCGAACCGATCGCGCCGTGATAATCACTTGAGCCAGTTGCAAAGACATCAAAAGCACGCGCCATATCTCGGAGCGTATTTCGCGCATCATCGTCGTGGTCACGGTGATTCACTTCTAGACCGTCTAGTCCATGTGCAAGTAAGAGTGCAATTTCATCTGTCGAATAAATCGCACCTCGCGAGCCCGCCAAGCCATGCGCCAAAATACTCACTCCGCCCGCACGCTTTATAGCAGAGATTGCTTCTTCTGGGGTTGGCGCAAAATGTCCGACATAGAAAGGTGAATCATTATGTAGATACTTTTTAAATGCTTGATCTCGTGAACTCACTACGCCACGCTCTATCAACGCATCAGCCAAATGGGGACGACCAACTGTTTGAGCGCTCTCGGAATGTTTTGCGACGTCAGCAAAAGAGATTTCGATTCCTGCTTCGTTGAGCAATCCAATAATTTTTTTCATACGCGGGATGCGATCGTCACGAGTTAACGACATCGTTTGATTCAGCTCTGCATCCATGGGGTCGAAGAGATACCCCAACATGTGCACGCTCATACCATTTGCGGTGCGGCATGAAATCTCAGCCCCTGGAACTATGGTCAACGCTCCCGCTCCTGCTGGGGCTTTTAACGCCGTCAAGGATTGCCATCCTTCAAGAGTGTCATGGTCGGTTATTGCCAACACTGAAATCGCCTCAGCTTTTGCCAAGCTAACGAGCTCGCTTGGTGAGTTGATGCCATCGCTCACATTCGTGTGCGAATGCAAATCAATTTTCATTCGTCACACTCTCCTTTTGTTCTCCCTGCAATTGCGATGTCCGAGAGGCCACCAAACCACTTCCGAAAATCAATAGGGCAATGCCAGGAATTATTCCTGCCGGCGGTACTTGCCCGAGCCACCAGAAAGCTAAAAGCGCACCAACAGGAACCTCGAAGAAGACGATTAGGGAGACCACCGCTGGGTTGACTCGCACAAGCACTTGATTAAAGAGAGTATGCCCGAGAAGTTGTGCGCCAACAATCAATCCAAGTATGAGTAACCATTCTTCTCGCGGATAATCAAATAATGAAACGCCGCTAGGTATAATCACAATCAAACAAGTTAACGCGCACACCAAATAACAGATCGTTGTGTAGGTAGTCGTTGAAACAACCTTCTGAACATGTGAACCAGCAGTGACATATGCGCCGGCGAGTGCACCGCCGAGAAGCGCGACGAGATCACCGGTTAGTGAACGAGTCGATAACGACCAATCAACTCCAGTGATGATCAGAACGCCCACCATGGAAATTGCCATTCCCAACCAGACTCGACGATCCACTGCACGCCCTTTGTAGCGCAGCCAGAGCGCAACGAAGATTGGTTGGGTTGCTGTGAGTGCTGTCCCGCTAGCGACGCTCGTTAATCGCATTGAGTAAAAGAAGCAGATGAAATGAAGTGCGAGAAATACTCCAGCAAGAATCGACCAACTCCAGGACTTTTTGGTGAGTGAACGCCACTCTCCTTTCGCCACTGCGAATGGAAGCGTGAGCAGAGATCCGCCAAGGTTCCTCCAAAAAATAGCCACTGGAACCGCCATCGCGCCGAGTGCAATAAGTGGTCCAGATGTTCCAATGCCGATGATTCCAATAGCTAATCTCGTGAGATCGCCCCCACCTATTGGACGCTTTCGCCCCTGGGCTGCTCGGTTCATCGACATCATGAGTACGACCCTAACCGGTACCCTTACTCTTATGAGCGCTACATTGAATCGAGTCTTTATAGCGCGCCTTGCAGGAACTGCGGTTTTTGACCCAACTGGTGATCAAGTGGGAAAGGTGCGCGATGTCGTCGCCACCCTACAAACAGGCCAAGTACCTCCACGCGTCCTTGGGATAATCGTTGAAGTTCCACCCCGACGACGAATCTTTATTCCTATTACGAGGGTCACATCAATCGAGCCAGGCACAGTGGTCATCACAGGCTTGCTCAATGTGCGGAGATTTCAGCCACGTCCTGGTGAGTTTCTTGTCCTCGGTGAATTCCTTGACCGGACGACAACGTTGATTGGCAAACCTGAGCGAGTGATTATCGAAGACATCGCGATGGAACAAACTCGTCGTGGAGATTGGTTGTTGAATAAAGTACATGTCGCAACCAAAAGCTCTGGTCTTCGTCGACGCAGTCCAGGAAAAACAGTTGAGTATTCACAATTGACAGAGTTCGCAGCAAGTGAAACTGATGATGAAGCGCGCAGCCTTCTTGCCACGCTTTCGAGCCTCAAAGCTGCCGACCTAGCAGGTGCGTTACACGACCTTTCCATGTCACGTCGCGTAGAAATCGCTCGAGCGCTCGATGATGAGCGACTTGCTGATCTTCTCGAAGAGATGGAAGAGGGCGAGCGCGTTGAATTGCTTGCACAACTTGAAGGTGAGCGAGCTGCTGATGTCCTCGGTGAAATGGATCCAGATGATGCAGCGGATTTGCTGCGCGAAGTTGGCACCGAGAAGGCAGAATCACTCCTTAACCTCATGGAGCCCGAGGATGCCGAAGATGTTCGACGACTCATGGTGTATGAGGATTATTCAGCTGGTGGAATGATGACTACCGAACCGATCATTCTCGCCGCAGATAACACAGTTGCTGAAGCGCTTGCTGCGCTGCGAGCCAGTGAGATAACGCCTGCGCTAGCCTCACAAGTCTTTGTTACCCGGGCGCCACATGAGACCCCCACCGGCAAATTCCTCGGCATCGCGCACTTCCAGCGGTTACTTCGCGAGCCACCAGCAACTTTGCTTGGTTCAATCATTGACACCGAATCAGAGTCGCTCACGCCCGACCGAAATCTCACCACAATCTCTTCTTACTTTGCTGCTTACAACTTGGTGGCAGTCCCGATTGTCGATGAGAATGATCGATTACTTGGCGTCGTCACAGTTGATGACGTTCTCGACCATTTGCTGCCAGAGAATTGGCGAGCACAACATGATGATGGCACCCGGGAGGTGTTGAAATGAGTAATCGACTAGATCTACCACGTCGCGGCAAACGCTCGCTGCGCCCCACATATAACTCAGAAGCATTCGGACAGCTCTCTGAGCGATTTGCTCGTTTTCTCGGCACTGCGAATTTCTTGGTCTACATGTCTGTCTTCGTGCTTACGTGGGTACTCTGGAATGCGCTCGCGCCGAGCAATCTGCGGTTCGACCCATTCCCCTTCATCTTTTTAACCTTGATACTTTCGCTGCAAGCCTCTTATGCGGCGCCGCTAATTCTGCTCGCGCAAAATCGCCAAGCTGACCGCGACCGAATTCAATCTGCAGAAGATCGACTACGCGATGAGCGTAATTTGGCAGATACTGAATATCTCACGCGTGAGATTGCAGCACTTCGTGATGGTCTGGGTGATGTTGCAACGCGGGACTTCATTCGCAGCGAACTTCGCGAACTGCTTTCAGAGATTAAATCTGAAGATGACAACTCTTCGTCTGGTTCAACGAGCTGAAAGCGGCAATCTTCTTCCTGCTAGTGATTCACTCCGCTTAATCAACCGCTCGGCAATCTCCATGAGCGCTTGCGTTGAAGGATTTTCAGGCGCAAGTGGAGTGCCCGCGTCTCCCGCAGATCTAAGCGCAGGATCAAAAGGAATTTGTCCCAACAATGGAATGCTTCCGCCAGTCAATCGCTCTAAGCGTGCAACGGTCTCTGCACCGCCACCTGCACCGAAGAGCGAGATATTCTCGCCGCAGTGTGGACATGGAAATGCCGACATATTTTCAATAACGCCAGCTAGCTGTTGTTTCAGTTGATGCGCCAGCCGTCCGGCGCGCTCTGCCACCTCTGCCGCGGCAATCTGAGGCGTTGTCACAACGACCACTTCTGAGGATGGAATTAATTGCCCCAGTGAGATCGCAATATCTCCGGTACCAGGTGGAAGGTCAAGCAAGAGAAAATCTAGCTCTCCCCAGTAGGCATCGGCTAAGAGTTGCTCGAGAACTTTATGCAAAATTGGGCCACGGTAGGCAACGGGATCTTCACGTTGCGGTTTAAACATTTCCATAGACGCTACCCGAATACCGCGAATGTCCTCTGGTGGAATGAACGTGGTGTTATCGATTGCAGTAGGTCGAGCACCAAGCATGCCAAGTATTCGTGGAATGGAGTGGCCATAGACATCAGCATCGAGGATTCCTACCCGTTGTCCGCGCGCTGCTAGCGCCACCGCAAGATTTGCCGTTAACGATGATTTACCAACACCGCCTTTACCCGACGCAATCGCAAATACCCTAGTTAGAGAGTCAGGGCGCGCAAATGGAATTGATTTTTCGTTACCCCCACGAATAATCCGCTTTATCTCATTTCGTTGTTCATCACTCATCACATCAAACTCGATAGCTACCTGTGTGATGCCCGATACTCCAACTACTGCTTTTGTTATGTCGTCGGATAGCCGATCCTTCATTGGGCATCCTGAAATCGTCAGGAAGATCTCAATCTCAGCAGTACTCCCTGAGATTTTCACACTCTTCACCATGCCAAGTTCGGTGAGTGGTTTACGAAGTTCGGGATCGATGACAGTGGCTAAAGCACTCTCAATAGTCTTAATGGCCTCGACACTCATGGGAGTTGCGGGTCCTGTCGAACGGAGTTCTTGTCGAGCTGAGTTTCATCGTCCAACACTTGCCGCATCTGCTTTCGGATAAAAGTTTTGGGGTTGAGATCACTCACACTGAGATCTTCGAAGCCTGGTCCGAGATTCTCGCGCAGATCACTTGTGGCAGATTGCGCGAAGCCACGCATCTTTCGGATGAAACGGGCTGCATCAGCTGCGAAGGTGGGCAATTTGTTCGGCCCGACCAGAATGAGCGCTACCAGGGCTAACCCAAGTAGTTCTCCTGCGCCAATATCGAGCATCCGACCATCGTAACGTTATTTCTGCGCAGCGACCAAAGTTGCCTTCACTACCTTGGTCACATCGTTTCTTTTTAGGGTGATAGAAACTTGGTCGCCTGGAGCTTTGTCGCGAATGGCAACAATTAGCTCATCGGAGTTTGTGATTTTGCGTCCACCAAGTTCAACAATGACATCACCCGTTTCGATACCGGCGCTCTCCGCGGGGCTATCGGGTGATACTGAAGCGACTCGCGCTCCACCTTCAGCAAAGGAGGTATCAACGGAGATGCCAAGAACTGGGTATGAGGATTTTCCTGTTTTGATGAGCTCCTCAGCGGTACGTCTAGCCTGATTAATTGGAATCGCAAAACCTAGGCCAATTGATCCAGATTGACTTCCAAAGGAAGATCCCAGCGTTGCAATCGCAGAATTCACGCCCACAACAGCTCCCGTTTTATCGACCAACGGGCCTCCGGAATTTCCTGGATTAATTGCTGCATCGGTTTGCAGCGCATTAATGAAGGAGCCTTCGCTCTCTCCATCTCCAGCAGTTACCGCACGATTTTTCGCACTTATGATTCCAGATGTGACAGTGCCAGAGAGGCCAAGAGGTGAACCAATGGCAATGACAGCATCGCCAACCTGAACTTTGTCACTGTTGCCAAATTGAAGTGCTGGCACTCCGGTACGCGCAACTTTAATTACTGCCAGGTCATAGGCAGGATCCACGCCAACAATTTTGCCACGCACTACTTTGCCATCATTGAACGAAACTTTTAGTGAACCGCTTCGTCGCACATTTTCCACCACGTGATTGTTCGTAAGTATGTATCCGTCAGATCGGATAACGAATCCAGTCCCTGTTCCGCTGCCCATCGCAGAACTTGTTGAGATCGAGACAACTGAAGGCAGTACACGAGCAGCAATGGCCGCTATTGATCGCGGAGATCGTTCCACCACATTGGTCGTCGCAACAAATGAAGCTCCCGAATCAAATAGTGAGGTGCCGTTCGCTAAGTTTCCTGCTACTCCCCCGACCGCGCCGGCAATCAACGCCATTCCAACGGCAAGTCCAACGCTTACTTTGGCGCCATGACTGCGACCACTTCGTCGCGCACCTCGACTGGTTAACGAATCTGGAAGTGGTTGCGCACTCGGTGGCAGGTAATAGTTCTGCGGACGAGCAGGCGGTTGGTTATGGTCATACTGTGCTGCAGGCGACCACCACTCAGGTTGACTCATGCTTTTCTCCAGTACTGAAATCGTTGTTGGGAACTCATTTGCACGTACTCTGGCGACAAAACTCTAAAGAAACCTGAGAGCGCGCTGAAAGTACCCCTAAACTCTATCTGCTTTGCACACTCTCGCCACTTAACGCTTAACGGCTATGAAAACTCCATCGCCTAAGCCATTCAACGAACACGTCCAGCGCTCACGATCTGCACGTAGATTTCGAAGAAGTTCCCGACGGGCCACAGTTATCTCATCGCGCTGTGCCAGATCGGCAACTTTGCCGCCGTGCAGCGCATGCACGAGGACACACACGCCCCCGTCGCGGAGAACTCGATACGACTGATCGATTAAATCTGCCAAATCGCCCGAGTAGTCGCGCACGACAATCATGTCGTATCCGGCATCAGTTAGCTTTTGAAGGATGTCATAGGGTGAACCGTGAATCAGACGAACCCGTTGCGCAGAGATTTCCATCTCTTCGCAAGCTTCACGCGCAAGTTGGACATGCTCGGCTTCTCGATCGATAGAGGTGATTGTTCCGCTTTCGTCGATACCGCCAGCAAGCCATAGCGTCCCTACGCCAGTGCCCGTTCCCAACTCAACAATACTCTTGGCGCGCAGGGCAAGAGCTAACGTTTGCAAGAGTGCGCCACTTCCTGATGATGGCTCATCGCTGCCAAGTTCAGCCCCACGATTTCGCGCGCTTTGGATTTCCAGCTCTTCGACTATAAAGCTCTCAATAAATTCTCTACTCTTCTCTGATTGGTCACTCATAAACTCTTCAGCCAATCTGTGAGAAGGCGTACGCCAAATCCGGTGCCACCTTTGGGATTTTCGCCCGAGTCTGAATCACTGCGTCCAACTCCTGCGATATCAAAGTGCACCCATCGCGAATCGGCGACAAACTTCTCGAGAAAGAGCGCAGCAGTTATGGAGCCGCCGCCAACACTTGGCTTTTCCGCGATATTTTTAAAATCCGCAATTTCAGAATTTAGACTTTCAACGTAATCATCAACAAGTGGCATCTGCCATACGCGATCTCCCGTATTTTCGCCCGCTTTGGCAAATCGCTTTGCCAGCGCGTTATCACGGGTGTACATCGCCGCATAATGACGACTTAATCCCAAAGTTGCAGCGCCAGTTAACGTCGCAAGATCAATTAAATAATCGGGATCTAATTTCTCTATCGCGTATCCCAAACCATCCGCAAGAACCAATCGCCCTTCGGCGTCGGTATCGATGACCTCAACAGTTTGTCCGTCATAATGAGTAATGACATCCGATGGTCGTTGCGAGGTTGCCGACAAGAGATTCTCGGCGCACATCAATAGCGCTGTTATCCGACAATTAACGCCAAGTGCGGCAGCGGCGCGAATTGCACCGAGGATTGCCGCTGCCCCAGCCATATCGCTTTTCATCGCAACCATGTTTTCATAGGGACGTTTGAGTGAGACCCCGCCGGTATCAAACATGATTCCTTTGCCGACCAAAACCACATGTGGAATTTTCCGCGAGCGCGAGCTCTTCTTGTAGCTAATCTCAATCATCGCTGGAGGTCGCTTAGGCGAAGAGTTTCCGACCGCACACAAACCGCCAAATCTGCTGAGCGCCTTCGCGCCTTGATGAACTGTGATCTCTACTGGGTATTTTGCGAGCGCTTTTTTGGCTTGCGCCGCCATCCATTGCGGACTTTTCATATTTGACGGTGTGTGAATTAAGTCGCGCGTCAAAAGCACTCCCGAAAGCGTCTCTTGCGCTTCCACTTGATCGTATTTTCTCACTAATGCAAAAGTGGGGGCGTCTTTAACGCCACCTACTTTCCATTGATAGGCCGAGAGAGCCAATGCGAGCGCGTGCGAGCGGGTTAGCTCCCCGCGACCTCCGCAGAGCGATGCACACTTCTTTGAAGTGCCACGGAGTTTGCGCCCAATAGCACTTCCTGCCTTCACCAAGTCAACTCGTGAGTTGCTACCAACACCTACTAAGAAAATTGCAGATAAGGATTTGTATTTCACGGGAATCTCAACGAGTTCGCCAGCCTTGCCGGTGAGCTTGTATGACTGTGCTAACTGTTGGAGCTCTTTTGCGCTCTTAACATTCTTGAGAAATTCTTTGACTTCGCCGCCGCCTTCAAAGGTCACAGAACCATCGACTACTGGTAGCGCTATTACATCAGCGCTTCTCAAGAAGTTCGATGTGAACGGGGCTATTCGAGGTTGTTGCGTGGGCACTTGCTAACCGTAGCGGCTATCAACGCCTTATCAAGCGAAAGAGCGCGACACCGATTAATCCGCTGATAAGCGAGCCCACCATGACAGCGCTCACCGCAAGGTCCTGCAAAGCCGGATCTGAAAATGCCAATTTCGCAATGAATATCGCCACAGTGAAACCGATACCTGCGGTGCTGCCCACAGCCATGAGCGCTGCCGTGCTGGCCCCTTCAGGAAGTTGGGCAACCTTCGCCTTCGAAGCGCCTTTCGATGCGATGAGAATGCCGAGTGGTTTGCCCAGCGCCAAGCCGCACATGATGCCCCAGGCAATTGGTGATGTGAAAATCTCGGCGAGCGTCGACACAGAGAGCGAGACGCCTGAATTAGCGAAAGCAAAAATTGGGATAACAAAAAAAGCTGAGAAACCATGAAAGTTTCCCTCTAACTTTTCTACGAGCGTCAACGTGCCATCTTCAATATTTTCGAGATTTCCAGCTTTATCGCCGGTAATTGGCGTTGCGGGGGTCAGTAGCCCCATGATCACGCCGGCTAGCGTTGGATGAATCCCCGCTTTATAGAGGCCAAACCACAGTAGCGCCCCAACGATGAAATAAACGTAACTTCGGACCACACCAATACGCTGCAGAAGCAAAGTTGCTATTACAGCTCCACCCGCCGCCACTAACCATGAGAGCACTAAGCCAGTTGAGAAAACAATCGCGATGATCAAGATTGCACCAATGTCATCAATTACAGCGAGCGCAAGTAAGAACGATCGAAGTGCGGTCGTAGCGTGCGAGCCCATAAGAACGAGCACCCCAACCGCTAATGCGATATCAGTTGCAACCGGAATTGCCCAACCTTGAGGTGCGCTTGTGCCCGCAATCGCCAGGTAAATAAGTGCAGGAATCACCATGCCACCTAGAGCGGCAATTAATGGTGCTGCAGCTTGGCGAAGTTTTGCCAGATGCCCTGATGTGAGTTCTCGTTTTATCTCTAACCCCACGACGAAGAAGAAAATTGTCATCAGGCCATAATTGATTGCCTTGAGAATCGTGAGTTGCAGATCGATTTTTAGTGGCGTTAACGAGAACGAAAATTCAAGTAAACGAAAATACTCATCGGAGAATGGTGAATTCGCAATTATCAAACCTAAAAGTGCGGCGGAGAGAAGAAGAATTCCTGAGGAGCTCTCACGTTCGAGGAAGTCTCGGAATGGGGCGAATCGATTGCCAGCCGTGGTGATGTCTCTCTCGATTACTTCTTGACGAGCGCAACCGCAGCGGAGAGGCACTCGGAAAGACGATTGGCTTCATCTGCGTTGAGTTCGACAACGAGACGTCCGCCACCTTCGAGTGGGACGCGCATCACAAGGCTTCGGTTCTCTTTAGTGACCTCCATTGGGCCATCACCGGTGCGGGGCTTCATTGCTGCCATGCTCGCGCTCCTTGCTTGCGGGGGGAGGAGAATTATCTCGTACTCTCGCCAGCCTGGGAAATTAGAGCGGCAACCCGCGACCGTCCCCGCTCTAAAACGGCATGAACTGCGCGCTCTGGGACGTTCAAAAGCCCGGCAATTTCGGGCACCGAGCGGCTCTGCAGATAGACCAGCGAGAGGATGGTTCGCTCCTCTTCCGGCAACCGGTCCAGCAACTCCACAAAGGGGCTCATAGAGATGACGGTACCCCCAAAACTTTAAGAATCCTTAAGGCTGGAGCGTGCGCACGATGCGGGCAAAGCGACGCAGACTCAGCCAAACCCCCACAGCAAGTCCCGGCTTCAGCGCACTCGCCAGAGCTCCGGCGAGCTCCTCGCTCCAGGTAAATCTGGTCTGCTGTGGTCCGATGGCCGCTAACTCGAAGTGCCCGATGCCGCGCAGCCATTTTCCATAGTGGAGCACCTCGCATCGAAACGGCGGCTCCCACTTGGTGACCTCCATCAGATCCCAGATTCCCAACCATCCTTTACTGGGTACTGCGCCGGTGAAGGCAGCGATTTTCGTTCCTACGCCTGCGCGATCGTCAACAAGATCAACCCTGGTTGCCAACATCCATTCGCCTTGCGAACGCCAATCTGCAATCGCACGCCACACCTTCTCGACTGAAGCGTCGAGCGTGAATGTGAACTCAAGTTTCATTTCGCACCTGACGAACCTCTCGCACCGATAGCGCACCGATTGCCGCAACAAATACTAAGGCTGCAAGAATGTACAGCGCATTTTTTGTTCCGATTTGTTCAGCTAGCGGGCCAATGAAAATCAGACCTAGCGGTGCTAGAGCATATGAACCCAATGCATCATAAGAGATCACTCGGGAGTACGCCTCCTCCGGAATGTTGTGTTGCATCGAAGTGCTCCACGCGACATAGAAAATTTCAATTGCTACACCTGCGAAAAATGCGACGATGATTGGTATCCAAATATCTGCGCTGAATGTGATCGAAAAAATCCACGTAGCCATGAAAAGCATTGGGGTGATTCCATAAACCAGTGGTTTGGTTAGGCGGACCTTAAGTAAGACCAAACCAGTGAGAATCATTCCGACTGTTGATACCGCTAAAACCAATGACCACTCGCGCGGGCCGTATCCACTCTCCTTTGTTGCCAATGGACCGAGTACGCCAATTGTGGATTCATATGCCAGATTGATGAATGTAAATGCGATGACAACTGAGACGACCCATTTACGGGCAATGAATTCTCGCCAACCAACCACCAATTGATGAAACATCGTTCCGCTCTCATCTCGGATGATTTTTGGCAGATCAATCGACCAAACTAAAACCCCAGCAATAAAGAAGGAGAACGCATCCACTGCAAGAGCCCACCCTGAACCTGCGAACGCCACCAAGATGCCACCAACTAGCGCGCCTGCCGTGTACCCAAAATTACTTAATAGACCAATAACGCTATTGCCCCGCTGCAGTTGCTCCTTAGGCAAAATCTCTGGCAGAACCCCAGAAAAAGCTGGCCACCAGAGCGCATTGAGCACACCAAAGAGCGCACCCATTGCGCAGAGCAGTGGAATGGAGACGAAACCAAAGATAAAGCTCGAGGCGCTCACTAGGACAAAAGCGCTTCCTAAGATGTCAGAGCCACCAACAATCTTGTTCCTTTTATATCTGTCACCGATTACGCCGCCAAATAACATAAATAGCAAAAGTGGGATCATCTGAGAGCCCAGAACCAAACTTAATTGCGAGGCCGATCCGTTAGGTAGCCCCAAGACACCGAATGAGAGTGCAATGGGTGTTATTCCATTACCTAAGTTCGATATGAATCGTGCAAGCGCTAATTTAGTAAATCCTTTGTAGGCAACGAGAGCGCGCAGGTCATCAAGAGCGCTGAATGCAGGCATCGAGCGCCTCCTCGACTGTTGTAGTCCAGATTATGTACTCCAATTGATGGGGTTTAAGAAAGTTCTGTGCTGCAAGATACTCAAGGAAGATTCGTAATGGACCATAGAAATTATCCGGGTCCAGTATGACCACCGGCTTCTCGTGAAATCCAAGGGAACGACCAACCCAAATTTCAAAAAACTCCTCCATGGTGCCAGCGCCACCGGGCATGGTGATGAAGGCATCCGAAAATTGATCAAGGAGCGCTTTTCGCACGCGCATGTCATCTACTACATGAAGCTCGGTTGCCTGATGATCCGCGAACTCATATTCAGCTAACCGTTGTGGAATCACACCGATGGTCTCGCCACCGTGTTCACGGCATGCCCGCGACACAGCTCCCATCATCGAGATCTGACCGCCACCCCATACAAGCGACCAATCACGTTTTGCGATTGCTGCGCCAAGCGCTCTAGCAAGCTCTAGATGTTCTGGAGCGATATTCTCTGAGGCAGAGCAATAGACGGCGATATGCACCCGCTCAGGATACGGGGAACGCGAGGAAACGGGGTACGGTGTAGTCATGGCAACAGCATCTGGCATTGGATTGGCCAATATCACTACGCAAGGAACAGTTCTCGATGTCTGGTTTCCACAGCCAAAACTCAGCGCACTAGAAGCTGCGGTAGAACAAAGCGTGCGAACCACGCTCTCAAACCTTGAAGGTGAAGACACAGATCGTGGAATTCATCGAAAAATCGTCGAAATTGAGATCGATACTGCAAAAGCCCCTACCTCAACTTCAGATGTCTATCTGCGCTTACATTTACTCTCACATCGATTGGTTAAACCGCACGGACAATCTCTCGAGGGGATCTTTGGCTTGCTCCCAAACGTCGTTTGGACATCCTTTGGTCCATGTCTCAACGAGAACTTTGAAACAACTCGCGCTCGCTTGATGCATCGTGGACCAGTAACCGTGTACGGCGTGGATAAATTTCCGCGAATGGTCGACTATGTGATTCCTAGCGGAGTTCGAATCGCCGATGCCGATCGCGTCCGACTTGGCGCATATCTTTCAAGCGGCACGACGGTAATGCACGAAGGATTTGTTAACTTCAATGCAGGAACACTAGGCGCATCAATGGTGGAAGGACGTATATCTGCTGGCGTCATCGTCGGCGACGGTTCGGATATTGGTGGCGGCGCATCAATCATGGGCACACTCTCAGGCGGCGGAAAAGAGATTATTTCTATTGGCGAGAAGACTTTGCTTGGTGCAAATGCAGGGTTAGGAATTTCACTTGGCAATAACTGCGTCGTTGAAGCCGGGCTCTATCTGACCGCCGCATCAAAGGTCACGTTACCTGATGGTCAAATAATCAAAGCGCGTGAACTTTCTGGCGGAAACAATTTGCTATTTCGAAGAAATTCACAGAACGGATCAATTGAAGCGCTACCCAAAGAGGGAAGTTGGGGCGGACTGAACTCAGTCCTGCACGCTAACTAGCGCTAACTCAAATTTCGATACGGGGTAAGTGATAACTCTTTATCCACTACTGTGATTGATGCGATATTCGTAAAGGTTTTTATCAGTTCACGCACTTTTTCTACTTCGAATTGAGACTCATCTGCAAAGAGAACTGGCGATTGCCAACCAGATGCTATTAATGAATTCACCCGAGAACGCGTAATCACAATTCGAGTGGGGAAAGAAAACTCTGGCACCTCAGCGTAGAAAATACCTGATACCGCACGCTCTTCGAGGATTCCACTTACATTTTCCGATGATTGGTAATCCTTACTCCACACAATCGGCCTATTCGAGGCGACAAGGCGTGCAGCCTCTTCAATCATGCGCTCGCTCTCGCTCGCGATGAGAATTAGCGGATCTCCCGGAAAATTCTTGAGGACTTTTTCACTAACTTCGATTTCATCTTTTCCATCATAGCGAACTTGAGTTAACTTTCGTTTTGCTATCACGCTTTTAGTTGGCAAAAGGTCACTACGTCCAATCAAAACCACCGATGTGATCTTTCGACGCGCCAGCTCTTTAGCAGTTTCTACGCCAACATCTTTTTTACTCACATGCAATACAGGAAGCTGAAATTTATTTCCATAGGCAATACCCACGAGCGCACTTGCCTGATCTTGCTCGAAGTTGACTAGTACTGCGCTCTTTACTTTTGACGAAAGGCTTCGAGCGACTGTGACAGACATGGCGTCTGCGCTTTGGGCGCTCACCCTGTTCACTGAACGTGAGATCCAGGTCGATGGCAGTTTCAGAAGTGATCGAAACTTTTCTCCGGTTAACTCTGCGCTTACGCCACCAGAACTAGTGGCGAGAATTGCCTTCACTCCCCCTGCTTTAGTGCGAGCGGTGATCTCATAACGGATTACATCGGGTAATCCAAAAGCTTTAGCAAAATCTGCCTGCGTGACTTGGCGAGTCCACGCGCTAAAACTTGGATTGAGCGCTGGATTTAAACTCCACGGATCTGGGACCGGCACGAGGTACGGGCTAGGCGTTCCCCACACTTCTGCCACATCTTGCGTTATTCCACCCGTTGATGATGCATAGTAAGTAGCCACGACTTTACCTTTGTATAACACTGCAAGGCCCTTGCCAGCTTCAGGTTCTGTGGCAGAAATCGCATCGACCCATTTCTGTCCGTAGACCGGCTCACTCTCTTTCGAGTATCCAACAAAATTTTGATCTTGAATCGAAGAATAAAGATTGCAATCACAACTTTTTCGGAACGTGTTTGCCTTCGATAATGCAAATGAGCGGGCAGTAATAACTTGCGCTTCAAGCGCTGCACTTGGCCACGACGAGGATACTTCGCCTATACCACGGAGATATTCGGAGTGAATGCGTAAAGTTGTCGTAGCAATAATTGTCCCTTGGATTGCCGGTGAAACTGGCGAGATGAATTTCACTTGGATCTGACCGTATTTGTATTTGCGTACAACTGATCCTTGGCGCATTTTTACAATATTTATCTCGCCGGGATATGTTGGAGTTCCCGACCATCGCAGAGTCCAGCTGCGCTCACCCGGTAACGTCGTAGTCGCTTTTGTCTGTGGATCCAAGAGAGAGCTGATGAGCGCACCGCTAAGCGCCGAAAAAATAAGTTCGCCTCCTGCAGATACTTCAGCTACCGGAGCGCTTGTTGCGGGAACTTCTGGCGCAAGATCTCCCGCATAGACAAGCATCGGCGCAGGAGTACCCGATACCGCCTCAATGCTAAATCCAACGGTCGCGACTTTGTCGGCGATATTTACTCGGACAAATTGTGAATCATCGACAGCCTCGATAGTAGTGCCCGGGTAGTAATGCGAGACTATTTCCGTTCCCAACTTGCCTTCAAGTGCTTGACCATATGCGCCGATCTGACTCATGCCAACGCCATGACCATAACCCGCTCCACGAAATTCGAAACGAGCAGGAATCTCCGCGGCGCTAGATATTTGAGCCGAGAGGCTGAGAATCAATAACGGGCAGAGTATTACAGGGATGAATCGCAGCGGATTTTTAAACATCTTCATCTGCAGAGGGCGAGGCAGCAACGTGGAGCGATTCCTTATACGCAGCGATAACTGCACTTGGCTCACCACGCATCATGATTTTTCCTTGATTCAGCCAAACGACATCGTTACAAATATCGTTGATTGTTGCTAGCGCGTGACTAACGATAATGATTGCACGATTGTGGCTTCGCAAAGATTTGATTCGCTCAAGACACTTCTTCTTAAATTTTGCATCTCCTGTGCTTAACGCTTCATCAATTATGAGAATATCGGGTTCGACGACTACCGATACAGCAAAGGCCAGCCGTGAATACATGCCTGATGAATAAGTCTTCATTGGTGAATCAATTGCATCGCCAATTTCAGCGAATGCTGCGATTTCTTCGAACTGTCGCTCGATCTCAGCACGGTTCAAGCCCGCTGCGAGACCACCCAAAATTACATTCTCGCGTCCAGTCAATCGTGGGTTAAATCCAACTCCCAGAGCGAGCAGCGTGCTGACCTTGCCAGCAATCTCTACACGGCCTGATGTTGGTGGGATGATTCCAGAGATCACGCGCATCAAGGAAGACTTACCCGCGCCATTTGAACCGATAACGCCCAACACGCTCCCGTAGGGAATCTCCAGGTTTACCCCTTGCAGCGCACGCACCTCACGGGTTTTTCGTCCAGTACGCGTAAGCGCTTGGCGAAAAGTTGGCTTCTTCTCAACGGTGGTGATGTATGTGAGGTTTAGATCGTTGATGGTAACTGCGCGATCACCCGCGTTGTGGTCATCAGATACGGAGAGCAAATTCACGCTCCCTACTTAGGAAAAGATAGAGCGAAATGAATAGAAGTCCCAGACTCCAACCAATCATCAAAATCCAGGTGGTTGCGCTCGGCGCCGTTGCGTTGACGATGATGCCGCTCCATGCATCTATAAATGAAGCTAGTGGATTTACAAATTTTAGCGGCGCAAGTGCTGGGGAGAGCGCAGATGATTCATAAAGTACGGGTGAAAGGTAGAGCCAGGCGCGGGTGACATATGGCAGGAGATTCTTGGTATCTCTGAAATAGACGTTGAGCGTGGCGAAAAGAAGTGCCAGCGCCAGCGCAAGTAGTAAGACTAAGAAGAGGATGATCGGCAAGAAGAGGAGATTTACACTCCATGGCGAAGCCAAGAAGCCAGCGATTACTGCTAGTACCACAAGTGTGGGGATGAATCGGAAGAATGAGATAACAGTTGCTGAAAGTGGCAGAACAAATCGTGGAAAAGCGGAGTTCAAAATCAATTTCCCACCACTAGTGATTGATTTTGCACCTATCGTCACAGCATTAGTGACTAAGTAAAAGAGAAATAGACCGGAAGTCAGATGAGCAAATCTTCTTCCATCGGCATCGCCAGCAATGACGATAATCAACAGAAAATAGACGAACGCAAGAAGTAAGGGATTGAGAATTAACCAGAGTTGGCCGAAGAGCGAGCCGAAATTCTGTGCACGTAAGTACGAACGGGAGTATTCGGCAACAAAAGAACGACGGCGCCAGACTTGAGTGAAGTAGGAGAGTAACTTCGGCAATCCGCGGCGGTAAGGTTCATAAACCTGGACGTGCGCCACGTTATACCTGCCCTCGCTCCGCTCACTTCGGTCGGAAAAACTCCGCCATAGGCAATAGTACCGCTACTGGTTAGCAGTACTTCGCTTTGTTGAAGTGATAAATCCCCATGCCCATGAAAAATGCATCGTGATAAGGATTATCGGCAAGAAGAGGATCTCGACTGAACGATTCTTCGAAAGATGAATCAACATGCCAAAAATCGTAAACGCTAAATAGACAAGCGGCATGGCAAGGTAGATAGGATGGAAAAATGCGCCGATAATCCCAACCAATGAGCCAATCAGAGTAAGTGGTGGCGCTAAGTAGCGAGCATTAATTGTTCCTTTATGGCTTCGGGCAACTTCACGGCGCCATCTTCCATACTCGAAATATTGCTTAGCTAGAGCTCGCAAGTTGGGGCGTGGGCGATAGGTAACGCGCAAGCGTGGATTGAAATAAATCAACCCACCGCGTTCGCGCAACCGATAGTTCAATTCCCAATCTTGGGCGCGAATGAAATGTGGATCGAAACCATTAATCTCTGCAACTGCGCTTCGCAAAAATACTCCGAGATACACAGTGTCAGCAGGACCTTCGGTGCCGCCAACATGGAAGCTTGCGCCACCAACTCCAAATTTGCTGCGCATCGCAGTGGCAACCACTCGCTCGAAACGTGTCACTCCCTCGGCCGCCATCATGCCGCCTACATTTACAGCGCCTGTTCGCATCAAAGTTTCTACCGCTTCACGAATGTAACCAGAAGGAAGAATTGAGTGACCATCAACGCGCACAATGATTGGTGCCTGCGATGCAGCAATTGCGCGATTGAGCGCATCAGCTGTCTTGCCACTTGGGTTATCAACTAAAGTGATTCGCTTGTCGTTGCTAGCGAGTCTTGCGGCAACGTCATTGGTGCGATCACGTGAGGGTCCAAGCGCAAGGACTATTTCAATCTCACCGTGATAATTCTGAGAAGTGATTGCACTCACCGTTGCCTCGAGATAGCGCTCTTCGTTCAAGACGGGCAGGATCACTGAGACAGGAGTCTGGAGAGAGATTGGCGTGGTCATTAAGGTCTGAAGGTACTCTCCACATAGGCTAGGAGCGTGATACTCGAGAGATTGGCGCGAATTCTCCCCCGCCAAAGCCAGCGCCAGCGGATTGTTGCGCTCTGCTCTGCAGTGATCGTGTTGGTAGCGACCATTATTTGGGGAGGTTTTGGCGCGGCCACCTCCCAGATTAAGCGAGTCGAAGTCTTCAAAGACCGAACCGAACGCCCCAAAGTGGTTGCGCGCACGGCGGTGACCTATCTGATTGTCGGTTCGGATACTCGAGAGGGATTAACCAAGGCTGAAATCAAAGCACTCAAAGTTGGTTCGACCAAAGTTGCAGCAGGTAAGCGCTCAGACACCATGCTCCTAGTACATATCAGCAAATCACGCGATCACGCGACTATTGTGTCGATACCTCGCGACACATTTGCATTGGTTCCGGAGTGGACAGATAGCACAGGCAAAGTCCACCCGCCGTCGTACTCGAAGATTAACTCCACGTTCGGCCGGGGAGATGCACCACTTCTTGTACAAACTCTTGAAAGCATGACAGATCTACGTATTAATCATTACATCGAAGTGAGCTTCTTAGGTTTCAAGGAAATGGTAGATGCTCTGGGCGGCGTAGAAATCTGCACGCGAAGAAAAATCAATGATCCGAAATCGCATTTAGTTCTCTCTGCTGGAACACACCGTCTCGACGGTATTACAGCGCTCAAATATGTGCGCACACGTTACTTTGATGGCATGGGCGATCTTGGCCGAATGCAGCGACAGCAACAATTCATCGCAGCGATGATTCGGGAAGCCTCTAGCGCTGGCGTATTACTTAATCCTGTGAAGCTCGTTAAGTTCATTAATGCAGCGCTCGGTTCAGTGACAACAGATCCAGGTTTGACCCAAGATGATTTGATAACTCTCGCCGAACAACTGCGTGGCATTTCCACCAAGAAGGTGCGTACGCTCACCGTGCCGCTCTCTAATGAGAATTACTACGCGCACGGGGTCACAGCAGCCGTACTGTGGGATAAGAAGTTGGCGCCACAGCTTTGGGAGAAATTACGAAATGACGAAGAGATTTTTACTGAGCCGAAGCCGACCAAAGCGAAAAAAGACGGCACTGTACTCCCGGATAAAAGTGCTAAGTCAGGGAAAGGAAGCGGCGCAGCGACACCAACTCCTGAACCAACCGATATCTTCAAGTCGCGGACTGCGGAAGTCGATAGCTGCGGGGCCCTCCGCTAGCCTCTACCTGTGAAGATTTCGGTCATTGGCGCTGGCTATCTTGGAGCGACCCATGCAATCTGCATGGCATCCCTCGGTCACAAGGTCATCGCAGTTGATGTCGATCCTCAAAAAGTAGCATTGCTAAATACTGGCGTTGTCCCATTCTACGAACCAGGACTCACTGAGCTTCTTGGAACGGCTAATGCTCGGAAGAATCTCACCTTCACTACCGACTACTCCGACGCTGCCAACTGTGACATTCATTTCCTCTGTATTGGCACTCCGCAAAAAGAGAACGGACTTCACGCTGACCTCAACGCACTTGAAAATGCTTTTGAGTCAGTTACAAAAATCGCAAAACCAGGATCGCTGATTGTTGGCAAGTCCACAGTGCCAGTAGGAACAGCTCAGCGACTTTCAATGAATCTCACTGAACACAAGCCAGGTGTTTTACTCAATTGGAATCCAGAATTCCTTCGCGAAGGCCATGCCATTGCAGACACGCTCCGACCTAATCGGATTGTGATTGGCACAAACGCCGAGAATGGCGCCCAGACTTTAGCGAATTTCTACAGAGAGGTTTCTCCTGAAGCGCCAATCTTCATCACCAATTTCCCAACCGCCGAACTCGTCAAGGTTGCTGCAAACGCATTCCTTGCCACCAAAATCTCTTTTATTAACGCGATGTCCGAAGTCGCCGATGCAACTGGCGCTGATGTGGCGTTGCTTGCAGATGCAATTGGTGCTGATGATCGAATCGGCAGAAAGTTCCTCGGCTCTGGAATTGGTTTTGGTGGTGGATGTCTTCCAAAAGATATTCGCGCATTCTTGGCGCGGGCTGAAGAATTAGGGTTAGCAGAGTCACTCAATTTTCTCAAAGAATTCGATCTGATTAATCAACGTGCGCGCACTCGCGCTGTTGCTCTGGCGTTAAGAGAATTAGGCGACCCGAGGGGCAAGAAAGTTGCAGTGTTAGGAGCGGCATTTAAACCCGATAGTGATGATGTTCGCGACTCCCCCGCGCTCGAAATAGCAGAGACCCTCCATGCGCTAGGCGCACTTGTCGTTGTGCATGATCCGCGCGCACTCGAAAGCGCAGCAGCAAAGACCCCTGACTTGATCTACTCGCATTCAATCGAAGAGACGCTTGCGCACGCTGACTTAACGATGCATCTAACTGAGTGGAGTGAATATCGTGCGCTTGATCCTGCCCTTATGAAAACGTTCGTTAATATTCCCACTATCTTTGATGGCAGAAACGCACTTGATGTAGCAAAGTGGCAGAACGCGGGTTGGAAATTACTCGCCCTTGGACGCGCGCTTTAAATTCTCTGCTCGTCCCAAGACTTCGGTATGCATGTTCTCCATCTGCTTTTTAATTGCGGCGAGCGCAGTATCGTCATGAGCACCGAGGATTCGAGCAGCAAGAAGTCCGGCGTTCTTTGCATTGCCGATGCCAACGGTTGCTACAGGGATGCCTGCGGGCATTTGCACGATGGAAAGCAGTGAATCCATACCTTCAAGAGCTTTAAGCGAGATTGGCACGCCAATTACGGGAAGTGGTGAAATTGAGGCGAGCATGCCCGGTAAATGTGCGGCTCCACCTGCGCCGGCAATGATGACTTTGAATCCACGTGATGCGGCTGCTTTGCCAAACTCCATCATCTCTTCCGGCATCCGATGAGCAGAGAGCAACTCAACTTCGTAAGAGATGCCTAACTCGGCAAGCGTCGTCGCAGCGCTTTCCATGGTTGGCCAATCAGAATCTGAACCCATCACTATCGCTACATCAGCCACGTGCTCTCCCCTCTATCTCGTACACGCTACTCGGAAATTACACCGCTCATGTAATCAACAGCATGCTGAACGCGCTCGCGCAGCTCCTTCAGATTCGAACCCGTCACCGTCACATGACCCACTTTTCGCCCAGGTCGAACCTCTTTAGCATAGTTATGGACCTTTAATTCGGAATCGCGTGCGAAGAGGTGCAGATATGGGCGGAAGAGGTCGCTCTTTTCTCCACCCAGAACATTTCCCATCACAGTCCACTCCGCAAGCAACGCCGTGCTTCCGAGTGGAAGATCTAATACCGCTCGAATGTGTTGCTCGAATTGTGAAGTAGTAGCGCCTTCGATACTCCAGTGACCAGAATTATGTGGGCGAAGGGCAATTTCATTAATCAACAACGTCCCACCCACATCAAATAGCTCGACCGCCATCACACCAACCAGCCCGATGTGTTGCGCAATTGCCATCGCTATCTGCTGAGCAGAAAAAGCTGTTGCATCTGAAAGGTTCGGCGCTGGCGAAATGGTCTCAGTGCAGATCCCCTCTCGCTGAATGGTCTCGGTGACAACCCAGGTTGCCACTTGATCATGTGGCGAGCGCGCAATCATGATGGAAAGCTCCCGATCAAAGGCAATCAACTCTTCCGCGAGAGCACTACCCCACTGCGTTAATGCGTTTTGCGCCTCGACTTGATTTGTAACCATTCGCACGCCACGACCGTCATACCCACCGGAGATAGATTTAAGAATTACTGGATAGGAATCAATCTCAGAGGCAGCTGTGACCACCTTCCATCGCGGCTGTGGCAGATTGATTGATGCAAAACTCTTCCGCATATGCGCTTTGTCTTGAGCATGCAACAACGCCGAAGATGAAGGGCGCACCGTATGACCCAACTCTTCCAACCGGCGTATATGTCCATTGGGCACCAATTCATGTTCGAAAGTGAGCACATCGCACTTAGCGGCGAACTCGATCAAGTGCTCTAAATTCTTATAGTCACCAATAGTTGATGGGAAAAATTGTGCAGCGCTATCGCGAGAATCCGCTGCCAATATTTCAAGCGGGACTCCGAGCGCAGCTGCTGGAGCAAGCGTCATTTGGGCGAGCTGTCCTGCTCCAATGATGCCAAGAGTGGGAGCGCCCATGGTGTGAGCCTACTTTCTCAAACGAAGGTGGGTCACATCGGCCGAAACAAATGTCTGTCCATCGCCAAGCACGAGGGCGCCATCCGAAGAAATAGCTACCGCACGACCAGTTGCGGTACTGCCATCTGGAAGCGTTATCTGCACATCCTCTTCTAAGGTTGTGCAGAGCTCTCTGTATTTATTCTCAACTGGAAATGGTCGCGCATCCCATTGCTCGATAAAGCGCGTGAGCGAGTGCAAGAACGCCACGACCAATGCGGAGCGATCAACGCGCTCGTCCGTGTGTAGCCGAAGAGATGTTGCATCCGGCACTGGTAATGCAGCTTCGCTTTGCAAACAATTGATTCCTACACCTAAGACGATATTTGCTCCCACCTTCTCTGCGATGATGCCACCAACTTTCCGCCCATCAACCATGAGATCATTTGGCCACTTCAGTGCCGCCGTCACTCCTGTTGTCTCAAAAATTGCAGAGCATGCTGCGACGCCAGCAATCAACGGCACCCATCCCCAGCGATTCTCACTTTGACTGAGCGGTGCAACGACCACTGAGAGCAACACGCCTGCGCCAGGTTCCGAGGTAAATGATCGATTGAGCCGTCCGCGCCCTGCGCTCTGAAACTCGGCGAGATATGCATCACCAGGCGCTGCATGCCCTTGCGCAAGTGCCGAAACAAGTGCGCTTTGCGTGGAATCAATTAAATTAAAATGGCGTACTCGCCAGTAACCGGGGTCTAGTGCTGAGATGATTTCCGCTATATCGAGGTTTTCCACGAGAGGTACGGTACGGCTATGAGCGGTGATATTCATACCACTGCGGGCAAGATTGAAGATTTACGCGCCCGACTCGAGGCAGCAGTGCATGCCGGTTCGCAGCGAGCTGTTGAGAAGCAACATAGCAAAGGAAAGATGACCGCCCGAGAGCGAATCGATGCTTTGGTGGATGAGGGCTCCTTTACTGAGTTCGACGAATTAGCGCGACATCGTTCAGTTTCATTCGGCATGGAGAAGGATCGCCCCTACGGCGATGGCGTTGTTATTGGTTATGGAACTATCGATGGCAGACAGGTTGCACTCTTCTCGCAGGATTTCACTGTCATGGGCGGAAGCCTTGGCGAAGTTTTCGGAGAGAAAATCGTTAAAGTCATGGACTTCGCACTAAAAGCAGGAATCCCGCTCATCGGAATAAATGATTCCGGTGGCGCCCGAATTCAAGAGGGCGTTGTTTCGCTGGGTCTTTACGGAGAAATTTTTCGACGTAATGCGCGATCTTCTGGAGTGATCCCACAGATCTCACTCATTCTTGGCCCATGCGCCGGCGGAGCGGTGTACTCCCCCGCAATGACAGATTTCACAATCATGGTCGAAGGCACTTCACATATGTTCATTACCGGCCCAGAAGTTATTAAAGCTGTCACCGGTGAAGATGTGGAGATGGAAGAGTTAGGCGGCGCGCGGACGCACAACACCAAGACCGGCAACTCGCACTATCACGCTGCTAATGAACTCGATGCGATTGATTTCGTCAAGAATCTTCTCTCCTTCATGCCCAGCAATAATCGAGAGCGGGCGCCAATCTTTCCAACTCAAGGAGTCGATGCAATCAACGCATCAGATCTTGCACTTAACACAGTAATTCCCGATAGCCCTAACCAGCCGTACGACATGAAAAATGTCATCAAGGCAATATTTGATGATGGTGAATTCTTGGAAATTCAAGAGGCATTCGCACCAAACATGATAATTGGATACGGGCGAATCGAAGGTCACGCTGTTGGAGTTGTCGCAAACCAACCTTTGCAACTTGCTGGCACATTGGATATCGATGCCAGTGAGAAAGCGGCGCGTTTCGTGCGCACGTGCGACGCTTTTAATATTCCGATACTTACATTGGTTGACGTTCCAGGATTCTTACCTGGAACTGATCAAGAGTGGAACGGAATCATCCGGCGTGGCGCAAAGCTGCTGTATGCGTACGGTGAAGCAACTGTCCCTATGGTCACTTTGATCACCCGTAAGGCCTATGGCGGCGCATATGACGTAATGGGTTCAAAACATCTTGGCGCAGACATCAATTTTGCATGGCCTACTGCGCAAATCGCTGTGATGGGTGCACAAGGTGCAGTAAATCTCCTCTATCGACGAGAGCTTGCTGCTGCTAGCGACACAGATGCTCTTCGCAAGCAACTTATGACCGAGTATGACGATACGTTAGCCAATCCTTATCTCGCTGCTGAGCGTGGATTCGTGGATGCAGTTATAGAACCGGCACAAACTCGGTTGAGCATCATCAAGGCATTTCGTTCCTTGCGAAATAAGCGTGTGGAACTACCAGCGCGCAAGCATGGAAACATTCCGCTGTGATAAAGATCTTTCACGGTGTAGCTAGCGAAATCGAGAAGAAAGCTATCGAACGCGCGCTGCTTCTCATGATGGAAGAGAAAGAGCGCGCTGCTAACGCTCACTATGGAAAACCAATTCTTCGCACACCGCTTGAGACGAATCAGAAATAACGAGCAATTAAATGAAGATAATCCTCGCTTCAGCATCCACTGCTCGAACCAAATTGCTCTCGGAGGCAAAGATTCCGCATAGCATTCAAGTCAGTGGCGTAGACGAAGAGAGCGAAGAGTTCGCACAACTTGCTCCTGCAGAAATGGTGCTTGCCCTCTCTCTGGCTAAGGCCACCGCGGTCGCAGCACAACACACAGGTGAAAACGCGCTAGTTATCGGCGCGGATTCCACTCTTGAATTCCAAGGTGTGAGCATGGCAAAACCACAAACAGCGGAAATTGCCATCGCTTGGTGGCGTAATTATGTTGGCAAGAGTGGTCTACTCCATACCGGTCAAACGGTTATTGATGTGGCAAAAAATAAAACGGTGAGCGCGCTCTCCACTACAGAAATCACTTTTGCTCAAATAGATGAGGAGGAGATTCGGTCCTACATTTCGACACAGGAACCGCTCCAACTTGCTGGTGGTGCATCTCTAGATGGGATAGGCGCGCCTTATATTTCGCAAGTCTCTGGAGATCCCACAGGAGTACTTGGTTTGAGCATGAATGACCTCCGAGTTCTTTGTGAAGAGCTTGGCCATCCCTGGCGAACATTGAGAGCGAGTTAGATTATGTCGATGAAGCGCGTCCTGATAGCTAATCGTGGTGAAATCGCCATTCGGGTAGCTCGAGCAGCAAAAGATCATGGCTTAATCCCAATTGCTCTCTATTCACACGGAGATAGAAATGCACAACATGTTCTTGCGTGCGATGAGGCTTACTCACTTGATGGAACAACAGCTTCTGAGAGCTATCTCAACATCGAAAAAATCATCGCTGTGGCCAAAGCAGCCCGCGCTGATGCTGTTCACCCTGGTTATGGATTTCTTTCGGAGAATGCGCAATTTGCGCAGGCGGTTATTGATGCTGAGTTGATCTGGATTGGCCCACCCCCACACGCCATTTCTGCGCTCGGAGATAAGGTCTCTGCGCGAAAGATCGCAGCGAAAGTCGGCGCTCCGCTCGTGGCTGGCACTGCAGATCCCGTTGAAAACTCTGCCGAAGTTCTCGCCTTTGCGAAAGAACATGGACTTCCCGTCGCGATTAAAGCAGCGCACGGTGGTGGTGGGCGCGGCCTTAAAGTGGCTCGTACGTTCGAAGAGATTCCAGAACTCTTCGATTCCGCTGTCCGAGAAGCAGTTGCTGCATTCGGTCGCGGTGAATGTTTTGTTGAGAGATTTCTTGATCGACCGAGGCACGTAGAAACTCAAGTTCTTGCTGATGCGCATGGAAATGTTGTCGTCGTTTCAACCCGCGATTGTTCACTGCAAAGACGCCACCAGAAACTTGTGGAGGAAGCGCCCGCACCTTTTCTTAGTGATGCGCAGATCAAAGAGCTCTACGCATCCAGTAAAGCGATCATTAAAGAAGCTGGATACGTTGGTGCGGGAACCTGCGAATTCTTAGTCGGCGTTGATGGCACAATCTCGTTTCTGGAAGTGAACACGCGCCTACAGGTAGAGCATCCAGTGAGCGAAGAAGTGACTGGACTTGATTTGGTGCGCGAACAATTTCGTATTGCTTCTGGAGAACGACTGGCCTTCGGCGATCCGGAGATCCGAGGTCACTCCATCGAGTTTCGAATAAATGGCGAGGACCCTGGGAAGAACTTCCTGCCTACACCTGGAGTCATCACTGGATGGCGCGCGCCATCAGGTCCTGGCGTTCGCGTTGATGCCGGCTTCACATCAGGTGATGTCATTAGCGGAAATTTCGACTCGTTGCTAGCAAAGCTCATCGTCACTGGCGCAACGCGCACTGAGGCGCTGGAACGAGCGCGCCGCGCTCTCGATGAATTTCAGGTGGAAGGAATTGCCACGGCGCTACCTTTCCACCGCGCAGTAGTAAAAGATGCTGCTTTTATCTCTGAACCATTTAAAGTTTTCACTGGCTGGATTGAAAGTGAGTTCCAGAACGATATTCCTGCTTTCAATCAAACAAGTGAATCGCTCCAAGAATCAGTAATGGAACGATTAGTCGTCGAAGTAGATGGCCACCGCTTAGAAGTAGGAGTACTCAGCAATACACCGAAGCGTCGTCGATCCAATGCGACGCGCACGTTCAAGAATCAAGGAAACGCTCTTACTAGTCCAATGCAAGGCACTGTCGTAAAGCTTGCGGTAGCAAATGGAGATCAGGTGAAAGAAGGAGAGCTCATCGCGGTCCTTGAAGCGATGAAAATGGAGCAGCCGCTACTGGCACATAAAGATGGCGAAATCTCTGGGCTTGATCTCACAGTTGGCGCCAGCATCTCCAGCGGCACACAGATCTGCCAAATTCTTTAACTACCAACTCTCTGGAGCGCGGTAAGAACCCCAGGCGCTACGCAGGGCGTTGCAGATTTCGCCCACTGTGCCATTGGCCAAGAGCGCGCTCTTAATTAGTGGCAGTAAATTCTCATCACTTCGTGCCGCACTCGTCAATTTCTCAAGTACATCAGCGAGGGTTTTCTCATCGCGATCGCTTCTTAGTTTGTTGAGTTTCGCGCTCTGATCTGTGGCAACAGACTCATCGACTCGCAGCGGTTGATAGGGCTGTGGCGGTGAGACAAATTCGTTGACTCCAACTATGACTCGTTCTTTCCGTTCGATTTCCTGCGAGATGCGATAGGCGTTCTTCTCAATCTCACTCTTTTGGAAGCCCGCTTCAACGCCAGCAACTGCCCCACCGAGTTCGTCGACCTTAGCAATCAACATCTCTATCTCTTCGACCAATTGATTAGTCATTGCCTCAACTGCCGCCGAGCCTGCCAAGGCATCAACAGTGCGTGCCAAATCGCTCTCGTAGGCAATAACTTGCTGAGTGCGCAGGGCTAGAAGCGCAGCTTTTTCAGTGGGTAAACCAAGAGCTTCATCGAAAGAATTAGTGTGGAGCGACTGAGTGCCACCTAGAACTGCTGCTACTGCCTGCAACGTTACGCGAACAAGATTTAGTTCAGGTTGGGCCGCTGTTAGCTGTACTCCTGCAGTTTGAGTATGGAAACGAAGGTGCATGGCGCGTTCACTTGAGATTCCAAATCGCTCTTTGATGATTTTCGCCCAAACCTGACGTGCTGCTCGAAATTTAGCGACTTCTTCCAACACGGTAGTTCGGGATACAAAGAAGAAGCTCATGCGAGATGCAACCTGCTCGATATTTTGTCCACGCAATTTCGCAGCTTCTAAATACGCAATTGCGTTGCTCAATGTAAAAGCAACCTCTTGTACGGGATTGGCTCCCGCCTCTGCCATGTGATAGCCAGAGACAGAGATGGAATTCCATTTTGGTAAGTTGGCGGAGCAATATTCAAATATGTCACAGATCAGACGCATCGAAGATTTCGGCGGGAAGATGTATGTGCCCCGTGAAATGTACTCTTTTAAAATGTCATTTTGAATCGTGCCACTGATCTGATCGCTAGCTATACCTTGTTCAGCAGCAACGATCTCGTACATAAGCAACAAAATTGCCGCCGGCGCATTGATTGTCATAGATGTGGACACCTTGTCGAGCGGAATACCCTGAAAAAGTTCCCGCATATCATCAAGAGAATCTATTGCGACTCCGACTCGACCCACCTCGCCTAACGACTGTTCCGCATCTGAATCGAAACCCATCTGCGTTGGTAGATCGAATGCGACCGAAAGACCGCCCGTGCCAGCATTTACCAATTGGTGATATCGCTCGTTCGATTCTTTGGCAGAGCCAAATCCTGCATATTGCCGCATGGTCCATGGCTTGCGTAGATACATCTCTTCGTAGATACCGCGCGTGAAGGGATACTCACCTGGTCTCTCACCAGTAGTTACGTAATCTGCTTTGATGGGAAAACCAGATTCAGAAGTCGCGCTCACGTGTGAATCCTATCTCTCCCGGAGTGGCTTGAGGAAAGAATCTAAGATCAATCAATATTCTCGTGCTCTATGAAAAAAGTCCGCCTTTTATTAGCGCTGATACTCGCAGCCGGCATGTCGGCGAGCGTGCTACCAGCTATCGCCGAGGCGAATTCCTCTAGTTCTATCGGCGGCGGACGTCTAGGTGAAACAGGCGTAATCGTTAACTCTGCTGAAGGAGATGGAGTCTCCGCACCTCCTGAGACATCTGCGCTTTCATATCTCATTGCAGATTTCGAAACTGGAGAAGTGCTCGCTGCTAAAAATCCACATAAGAAACTTCCTCCCGCTAGCACATTGAAAACGTTAACTGCCCTGACGCTTATATCGAGAATTAACATGGACAAGACCTACACCGGTACATGGCGCGAGGCGAGCACAATTGGAAACAAAGTAGGGATCTGGAAGAATCGTAAATATAAGGTGCGCGATATTTGGTATGGCTTGATGCTTCAATCCGGAAACGACGCTGGTGTCGCGCTTGCCAATATCAGCGGTGGAATTAAGAAAACTTCCCAACTGATGCGTGCAAAAGCGAAATCAGTGAAAGCGTATGACACTATTCCAAAGAGCCCGCACGGATTGGATACCCCAGGACAAGTCTCGACGGCATATGACCTTGCACTTATTGCCCGCGCGGCAATGAAAGATAAAAACTTTCGGAAGATTGTTGCGACCAAGACATATACATTCCCAAATTCAGGACCACGAAATGTAGATCGCAAGATTAGGAACTTAAATAAAATAATGTTTACTTATCCTGGAGTTATCGGGGTCAAAACAGGGTATACAACAAAAGGTCGAAATACTTACATAGGAATTGCTAAACAAGATGGCCGGACAATTATCATCACATTCATGCACCTTCGCTATGGGCGGGATGAATTGGCGAAAAAGCTTTTTGATTGGGGCTTTTCGGCAGTAGGAAAGATTGAACCGGTGGGAGAGCTAGTCAGCTAACGTAACCGCTACTTTTTGCGAGGTAACAGACCCAGCGAGTTGTACACCGTTGAAATTGTTTGTCCCGCTATCGCCTCAGCGCGATCTGCTCCTTCGCGTAGGACTTCAAGTAACGCGCTTTCATCTTTGAGATATGCCAAAGCGGTCTCACGAATCGGCTTTAACGCCTCAGTGACCACCTCAGCCACATCTTTTTTGAAATCTCCATAACCTTTTCCTGCATAATCACTCTCGATGCTATTTATGTTTCGCCCAGTTATTGCGCTGAAAATCGAGAGCAAATTACTAATGCCGGGCTTCTCGCTCTCATCGAATGTGACTTCTCTTCCAGTATCTGTGACGGCACTTTTAATCTTCTTTATGTTTGCCTCTGGAGTATCAAGTAATTCAATTACGCCGGCCATACTCGCAGCAGACTTACTCATCTTTGCTGTTGGTTCCTGGAGATCCATGATTTTCGCTGTGCTCTTCAAAATGTGTGCACCAGGAACAGTGAACACATCGCCAAAGCGTGCGTTGAAGCGCTGCGCGAGATCTCTCGTCAATTCAATGTGTTGCCGCTGATCTTCGCCCACAGGAACTAACTCTGGTTGGTAGAGCAAGATGTCGGCTGCCTGCAACATGGGGTAGGTAAAAAGCCCTACTACCGTCCGGTCAGTTCCACTTTTCTGTGATTTATCTTTGAACTGTGTCATGCGATTAGCTTCACCGAAACCTGTGATGCACTCAAAAACCCAACCCAATTGATTATGAGCTGGTACATGCGATTGTATGAACAGCGTAGATTTCTTCGGATCGATTCCTATTGCTAAAAGTTGTGCAGCTGAAGCGAGGATCCGCTTTCGTAAGAGGGCAGGATCAACTTCTACTGTGAGCGCATGGAGATCAACAATGCAGTAATAGGCATCGTGAGTGCTCTGGAGTTCAACCCACTGCGTGAGTGCGCCCAGGTAATTGCCTAGATGAAAGGAGTCATGAGTCGGCTGGATGCCTGAAAGAACTCTTTTACTCACGCCTATCCTTCCTGTGTCTCGATGGGCCATTGATCACCCTAGTCGGATAAAAGTACCCGAAGCATTGCCGGGCGTTTACCTTCAACCGCTTCCACGATTAATTCGCATCCCGGTAGCTCAACTCGATCTCCTACTTCAGCAATCCGTCCCAACTTATGCGTCATCAGCCCGCCGATGCTCTCATAGGGGCCTTCGGGGAATTGATAGCCAATCTCATCGCTTACTTCAGCCAGGTTAGTCAATCCGTCGATATGAAACTCACCCGACTTAGCTATCCGCACTTCGTCGACCTCGTGGTGATCATACTCATCGCGAATCTCTCCGATGAATTGTTCGACTAAATCTTCAAGTGTGATGATGCCATCGGTGCCGCCATATTCATCGACCACGATGGCGATATGTGATCCCGCTGCGCGCATTTGAGAGAGCACGGGAAGTAACTCTTTAGTGCCAGGTATAAATTGAATTGGGCGCACCAAGTCCCCAATGCGAGTCTGCCGTTCATAAAGTTGTGGATCTAAGAGATCTCGGACGCTTACAAAACCAATGATGTCGTCAAATGAACCGTTCACCACTGGAAACCGTGAATGGCCTGTTTCGATGATTACTTTTACCGCTTGTGCAATTGATAGCTCGCTATCGAGGAAATCTACCTCAGTGCGCGGCACCATCACCGAATGAATCTGCCGATCGCTTGCTTCAAATACTTCCTCAACGATCTCCTTCTCAGCGCGTGTAAATGCATGATGTCCAGTTAACAGATCAAGCAGTTCCTCTTCGGACATCTGCTCTTTGGCAGCTTGAGGATCAACTCCGAATGCGCGGACTAGAAGATCTGTTGATTTCGACAATAACCAGATGATCGGACGGAATAGTCGCGCAATGACATCCACCGCACCCGCGCTCGCAAGGGCAATTGGCACAGCACGCACGATCGCAATCCGCTTTGGCGTTAATTCACCGATGATCAAAGAAACATACGCAATCACCAGCGTCAGTCCAATGAGCGAAAGTAGCTCTGCCACATTTTTCTGTAACCCTAAATCTTCCAATGCCGGTGCGATGTAGCGACCGAGCCGTTCGGCTCCGATCGCAGCAGAGAGAAAGCCAAAGACTGTTATTCCTACTTGGATGGCAGCGAGGAAACGATTGGGATTTGAGGTCAGAGAGGCGACGCGAGCGCCCCGCTTGCCAGTTCCTGCCAACTGTTTAATCTGGCTCTCGCGGAGCGAGATCAGGGCGATCTCTGCCGCCACCAAGAGCGAGGAGAGGCCAATCAGGGCCAGGACGATGGCGATATCGCCGACGACCTCCCCTATAGAACCGGACACCCTTCAAGGGTAGCGCCCCAGCGCGCCCTTGCCCCAACCACTTCCTGATCCGCCCCATTTCCGGTACTTTTTCCCCGTCCTCAACCGAGGATGACCTATCTCCAACGGATCGTCCGGCACGTACCTGCCGGGAGAGGGAGCTAACGCTCATGGCAATTGTTGTATTCGATAAAGCAAGTCGTACCTATCCAGGTACCACCCGTCCTGCTGTAGACCAACTCGATCTCACCGTCAACGACGGAGAGTTCCTTGTTCTCGTCGGTCCATCAGGTTGCGGAAAGTCAACATCACTTCGCATGCTTGCAGGACTTGAAGATGTTGATACCGGTTCCATTCGCATCGGCGATCGTGACGTCACACACGTCGCGCCAAAGGATCGCGATATCGCGATGGTCTTCCAGTCCTACGCGCTCTACCCACACATGACGGTGGCAGAGAACATGGGCTTCGCGCTGAAGATCGCCGGCGTAAGCAAAGATGAGCGCGCACGTCGCGTTCAAGAGGCGGCAAAGTTGCTCGATCTCGAGCCTTACTTAGACCGTAAGCCAAAGGCGCTCTCTGGTGGTCAACGCCAGCGTGTTGCTATGGGTCGCGCAATCGTTCGCGAACCGCAGGTCTTCCTCATGGATGAGCCGCTATCAAACCTCGATGCAAAGCTTCGCGTTGCTACACGTACCCAAATCGCAGCGCTCCAACGTCGTCTTGGTATCACTACCGTTTATGTTACGCACGATCAGGTCGAAGCTATGACCATGGGTGATCGCGTTGCCGTTCTCAAGGATGGTTTGCTACAGCAAGTCGACTCACCACGTAACCTTTATGACAAGCCAGCGAACGCATTCGTTGCTGGATTCATCGGCTCCCCTGCGATGAACTTGATTACTGCTCCGGTTTCGGGTGGACAAGCATCACTTGGCAATCTCAAGATTGCAGTACCTGCAGCTGCAGGAGCTTCTGCAATCGTCGGCGTTCGCCCAGAGGGCTTTAAGCCAACTGGTGCAGGACAAGGCTTCGATATCAAGGTAGAGGTTGTTGAAGAGCTAGGTTCTGATGCATTCGTCTACGGCAAGCCTGCAGTCTCCGGAATCCAACTTGCGAACGCAGAAGAAGGCGCGCAAGTGATCGTCCGCTGGGATCCAAAGAACCCACCAAAGGCTGGCGACACGATTTCAGTTATCGCTGATCCATCAGCGGTACACCTCTTCGATGCACAGTCAGGCGCACGTCTCTAAATCAGTAATTAAAAAACCCGCCCTCTGGATGTCAAAATCCGGAGGGCGGGTTTTTTAATCTGAAATTTGTTATGCCATAGCTTTCTTCAAGTTCTCATCGATTGCTGCAAGGAACTCTTGGGTGTTGAGCCATGGAGCATCTTTACTAATCAACAACGCAAGATCCTTTGTCATCTTCCCTTCCTCGACAGTCTTGATACAGACTTTCTCGAGGGTCTCAGCGAACTGAGCTAGCGCAGGATTGTTATCGAGCTTTGCGCGGTGCGCTAGGCCACGAGTCCACGCAAAGATGGAAGCGATTGGGTTCGTTGATGTCGCTTTTCCTGCTTGATGATCTCGGAAGTGTCGAGTGACGGTGCCATGTGCTGCTTCAGACTCGACCGTTTTTCCATCTGGAGTCATCAACACTGATGTCATCAGACCAAGTGAGCCATACCCTTGCGCGACGGTATCTGATTGCACATCACCGTCGTAGTTCTTACAAGCCCAGACGTAGCCGCCTTCCCAGCGAAGGGAGGTTGCAACCATGTCATCGATCAGACGATGGTCATACTCGATGCCTGCTGCCTGGAATTGGCTCTTGAATTCGCTTTCATAAACTTCAGCGAAGATATCTTTGAAGCGTCCGTCATAGGCCTTCAAAATCGTGTTCTTCGTTGAGAGATAAACCGGGAATTTACGGGCAAGTCCATAATTCATCGATGCGCGAGCAAAGTCGCGAATGGAATCATCAAGGTTGTACATCGCCATTGCCACGCCTGAACTTGGGAAGTCAAAAACGTTGAACTCCATGGGTTGTGAACCATCAGCAGGTGTGAAAGTCACCGTTAACTTGCCAGGGCCAGGCACTTTGAAATCTGTGGCGCGGTATTGGTCGCCAAAAGCATGACGTCCGATGACGATTGGCTTAGTCCAATGTGGAATCAATCGCGGCACATTGCTGATGATGATCGGCTCACGGAAGATCACGCCTCCGAGAATGTTCCGAATCGTGCCATTAGGCGACTTCCACATGCTCTTGAGATTGAACTCTTTGACGCGCGCCTCATCGGGTGTAATCGTCGCGCACTTAACACCTACGCCATGTTTCTTGATTGCATTTGCGCTGTCGATAGTGACTTGATCATCAGTTTTATCGCGATACTCGATACCCAAGTCGTAATACTCAAGATTTACATCAAGGTACGGAAGAATCAATTGATCCTTGATGAATTGCCAGATGATTCGAGTCATCTCGTCGCCATCGAGCTCGACGACCGTTCCAGCTACCTTTATCTTTGACATTCGCTTCTCGCCTTCCCTATTTCAGATTCCAGATTCCAGTTTTTCTAAAGATTCTTCACATCAGCTTGCTTTACCCGAACGGCCTCGGCAGCAACCTTCAGCTCTGCTAATTCGCCATCGGTGAGTTTGGTTTCTACGACCGTGCGAATACCGCTCTTGCCAATCTCGGCTTCGACGCCGAGGTAAACACCAGAGATTCCATATTCACCATCGACCCACGCACAGACTGGCATTACGGCGCCAGAATCTTCGATAACTGCCTTCGCCATACGCGCTGCCGCAGCAGATGGTGCGTAATATGCAGATCCAGTCTTGAGTAACGCAACGATTTCTGCGCCACCATTTCTCGTCTTTACAACAAGCTCCTCAATCTCTGGAGCCGAGAGCAATTCGCTCAGTGGCTTGCCATTGACGCGACAACGACTTGGCACTGGAACCATCGTGTCACCATGTGAACCAAGAGTTAACGTCTCAACATCGCTGACCTTCACGCCAAGCTTCGTCGCGACGAAATTGGTAAAGCGCGCGGTATCTAACATTCCCGCTTGACCCATCACGCGGTTGTAGGGAAAAGCAGAAGCGATTTGAGCCAGCGCAGTCATCTCATCGAGCGGATTGGAGACTACGATGATGACGGCATTTGGGCTGTGCTTTGCAACATTCTCGGCAACGCCACGAACGATTCCTGCATTAACCCCAATTAAATCCATACGGCTCATGCCGGGCTTGCGCGGCAATCCAGCGGTGATGACAACAACATCTGAATTAGCAGTCTTCTCATAGCCCGCGCCATCAGGTGTAGTGGTCGCACCGATGACCAGCGTTTCAAAACCTTCAATCGAACGTGATTGATTCATATCGAGGGCAAGACCTTCAGGTTTACCTTCGACGATGTCGGTGAGAATTACTTCATCAAAAATGTTGTACTCGGCGAGGCGGAGTGCGGTTGTCGATCCATAGAATCCCGCTCCGACCACGGTGACGCGACCTGCCATTTTCGGGCCCCAATCTCTCTTGATATCAAGATAACTCTACCCCCGCGCTGCCGCCTTGGCGCCGGCGCTGATGGGCTTCGAGCAGGGCGCTATGGGAGCAAAAGAGCCAGCAGAGCTACCCCGACAGCCAGCCCAACCAGAGTCACGAGGTCGCTCCGTTGGCTCCGCCACGGGCTCCTTGTGGCGCGCTGCAGGTGCGCCAGGACCGCCACCAGGGCAAGTCCGGCAGCCAGTGTGAGCGCGCCAATTTGTACCGATAGGGCGAAGCTGATGACAGTCGAAAGCGCAACGAGAATAAGTGGGAGCATCGCGCTCACGCGTGCGACCGCTCTGCCGCTTCAACGACATTAGCAAGGAGCATGGCGCGCGTCATCGGACCTACCCCACCTGGCATCGGCGCAATGAAACCGGCTTTGCCATGAACATCAGGATGCACATCACCGAGCAAACCATCGCTGGTTCGAGTGATGCCAACATCGAGCACTGCTGCTCCCGCTTTGATATCAGCTGCAGTGATGAAGTGTGCTTTACCTAACGCAGCAACAACGATATCCGCACGCGATAAGTGAGATTTAAGGTCAACGGTTGCCGAGTGCGTGATCGTCACAGTTGCACTTTCACGTTTGCGAGTAAGGAGTAACCCTAACGGTCTCCCAACAGTCAGTCCGCGACCAACGACTACTACATCTGCGCCATTGATGCGTACGTTGTAGCGTTCAAGTAACTCGACAATTCCACGTGGGGTGCAGGGCAGTGGTGCAGGTTGATCGAGGACCAGCTTGCCAAGGTTAAGTGGATGCAACCCATCAGCATCTTTCGCAGGATCTATCTCTTCTAGGATCGAATTTGCATCGATTCCTTTGGGAAGTGGAAGTTGCACGATGTATCCCGTGCACTCCGATGAATTATTCAAGTCGCGGATTGCGGCACGAATATCGGCAAAGGTTGCAGATGCCGGTAGATCAACGCGAAGCGATTGGATACCCACTTCTGCGCAATCTTTATGTTTGCCTCCAACATATGCATGTGAACCTGGGTCATCACCAACCAGCACGGTGCCAAGACCTGGTCGCTTAGATAACTTCGCTACGCGCGCTGCCAGTTCGTTCTTGATGTCACTGGCAACTTTTTTGCCATCAAGTATCACTGCGCTCATGCGTTAATAGTAACCACTCACGCGTGGGCAAAATGGCGAACGCCGGTGAAATACATAGTTCCACCAGCCTTTTCGACCGCGGAAATCACCTCTTCATCACGGACGCTGCCACCTGGCTGCGCAATCGCCTTAATTCCTGCAGCTAAGAGGATCTCTACGCCATCAGCAAAGGGAAAGAATGCATCGCTGGCGGCAAAACTGCCCTGTGCACGTTCGCCAGCACGCGTGATTGCAAGTCGAGCGGAATCTACGCGGTTGACTTGGCCCATTCCGATTCCGACTGATGCAAAATTTTGTGCGAGCAGGATGCCATTGCTCTTCACGGATCGAACCGCGCGCCATGCGAATTCCAACTCTTTGAGTTCTTCTGGCGAGAGCGCTTTGCCTGCAACTAGCGTCCATTGTGCGCTGGAATCCCCTGGCGCATTTACTCGGTCGAATTCTTGTACCAATAATCCGCCATCGATATGGCGATACTCCAATTGAGCAGATACCGGATCGACCTGGAGAATTCGAATCGACGGTTTCTGTTTCAGAATCTCGAGCGCTTGCTCGTCATAATCAGGCGCTGCGATTACCTCGGTAAATACTTCACTCACTCCCTGCGCCATCGCTGCAGTAACTTTCCGATTTGCAGCTATCACACCACCGAAAGCAGAGACAGGATCACATGCATGCGCGCCGTTATATGCATCGGCTATGGATGCACCGATGGCAACGCCACATGGATTGGTATGTTTAATAATTGCCACTGCAGGGTCGGAGTGATCATGTGCAGCGCGCCAGGCAGCTTCGATATCAACGTAGTTGTTGTACGACATCTCTTTGCCGTGGAGCACGTTTGCATTAGCGAGGCCCTTCGTGACACCGCTCTCTCTGTAAAGGGCTCCGCTTTGATGGGGATTCTCACCGTAACGAAGCGTGCGCGCGAGCTCGAAACTCTTGCCCACCCACTCTGGAAGCGCGCGCTCCTCATGCGAGCCGAGCCATGAGGCCACTGCGATGTCATATTCGGCAGTTGCACGAAATGCCTCCAGCGCTAATCGCTTTCGCTCTTCGAGCGTTGTCCCGCCATTTTCGATAGCGCTAATAATTGATGGGTACTGCGCGATACCCGAGACCACTGCGACGCTGTGATGATTCTTAGCAGCCCCTCGGATCATGCTTGGTCCACCGATATCAATCTGCTCGATGCATTGATCGATAGATGCCCCACTTCTCACTGTCTCAACAAAGGGATAGAGGCTGACAACTACGAGGTCAAATGGCGTAATACCGAGCGCGTGCAATTGGTCAACATGTGATTGCAATCGAAGATCGGCAAGAATTCCAGCGTGAATCATCGGATGGAGCGTCTTCACGCGCCCATCGAGTGATTCGGGAAATCCCGTCAACTTCTCGACAGGAATGACAGGGATCCCACTTTTCTCAATTGTTGCTGCAGTGCTCCCGGTCGAGACAATCTCAACGCCCGCTGTGTGAAGTGCGGTGGCAAATTCGATCAGTCCAGCCTTGTCGTAAACGCTCACTAAGGCGCGCTTTATCGGTTTACGGAGCATTGTCATTCACTCGCCCTTCTCAAGGAGCGCAAGTATGCCAAAGATGATGAGCTCCCTCTCCAATACTTTGATCCGTTCATGGAGTGATTCTTCGCTCTCATTCGGGGCTACTGCGAGTTTTCGTTGCGCAATGATGGCACCTGTATCAACGCCCGCATCGACAAAGTGGAGAGTGCAGCCACTCTCGGTCGCGCCCGCTGCGAGGGCATCGCGGACCGCATGCGCCCCAGGGAAAAGAGGCAATAACGAAGGGTGAGTGTTGATGATCTGAAATCTTTTAACGAAATCTGCAGAAAGAATCTTCATAAATCCCGCGCTCACGACCAACCAAGGATCCATTGCCGCTATCGCGTCGCTAAGTTCGCGCTCCCATGCAGCGCGTTCTACTCCCGAACGAAAAGGAATCACTACGCTCTCGATGCTAGATGCTTTTGCTCTCGCCACAATCCCCGCGCTGGGATTCTCTGTAATCACAGCCGAGATAATGAGCTTCTCGTGGAGCGCACCGTCAACATCCGTCACGGAATCAAAGAGCGATTGCGCGACACTTCCCGCACCTGAGGCGAGCACAACGATTCGCTTTCGATCGGCGCCACTCACTTTGGCCCCCATTTGTCGTAAGCGATTTTGAGGCCCATCCCAACTGAAACTTGTGCGAGAAAAAGAAGTGGAAACTGCCAAAGCGATGGACCAATAGTTGTAAGCGCACCACCGAGTACTGAACCATTGCTCAAGAGCGTCAGGAGAAAAACCACTGTTGTTAGAACTAAAGGTAAGACCAAATATCCAAAACGAATGTCGCGAAGTGAGGTGCGCTTGAGAATAGTCATTACAAAGATTCCAGTACCGATGCCGATGGCACCGCCCAGATATAAATACGGATGAACCTGTGTTGGAATCGCACCCAACAATGGGAATGCAGGTATCTCGTTGAGTCGGTGAACACCTGGAGACACTAATGTGCCGCTACCGATAGCAAATCCCGAACCTAGCAGATACGAGAGTGCAGAGATTGCCATGTTAGGAAGAGTGAGAATGCCAAGCAAAGTTAGGAGCACTCCTCCAATAATTCCCGCATCAAGCACCGCATATAAATCGCGGACAACTGAGAAATGAAAGAGAAGCGAGAGTGAATACGCGAATGCACCAATCCCCAAAAGTGCACCTACCACCATTACCGTGATTCGCGTTAGGTCTCGCACAAGTGATGGCGCTCCAGTTGGAACGATTAACGTAAATTGCGCCGCAGCAATGAGGCTGAGGGCGATTACTGGCGCCCACCACCAGCGAGGATGAACATCTTCCGAACGTGAGCCAAAGCTGGCAAGAATTAAGATTGCTGTGTAGCTGAGAAAAAGACCAATGAAAGCCTGTCGCTCTTTCGCACTGAGTCTGGTTTTGCCATCACGTTGCCCAAACTGACGTTGAATTCGATTGAGCGCACCACGAAAAGCGATGAAGGGAAAAATCAGCGCGCCTAACGGGAGAAAACTCAATGCGCCAGGAATGCCAGAGGGTGGAAGCGAAAGTGAAAACGTGAGGTGATGTGCGCCAAGCCAAACCCAGAACGACCCACGAAGTGCATCGCCCATCTGTCCGCTGAGTGAACCGGCCGTTGCCCATGCGACAAGCACAATTAACGCGAGCGGAATGAATGTCGAGAGCGCAGCGCGCACTCCTTCTGAAGCGCCAGCGATTAGCGGGCGCGCCATTGTTATCGGCCGAGAATAGAACGGAGAAGTTGCGCTGACTCTGAAGGGGTCACGCCTACGCGCACTCCCACAGCTTCAAGAGCGTCGCGTTTTGCGGAGGCAGTTCCTGACGATCCCGAGACAATTGCGCCGGCATGGCCCATCGTCTTACCTTCAGGTGCGGTGAATCCTGCGACATAACCAACAACGGGTTTTGTTACATACTCCTTGATGAATGCTGCAGCGCGCTCTTCAGCATCGCCACCAATTTCACCGATCATCACGATTGCTTCAGTGTTTGGATCATCCTGGAATGCACGTAGGCAGTCGATATGTGTCGTTCCAATAACAGGGTCGCCACCGATACCAACTGCAGTGGAGAAACCGATATCGCGAAGTTCGTACATCATTTGGTAAGTAAGCGTTCCTGATTTAGAGACTAAACCAATTGGTCCTGGACCAGTGATGTCGGCAGGAATGATTCCGACATTCGATTCACCAGGGGTGATCAGCCCTGGGCAGTTCGGCCCGATGATGCGGGTGGTGCCTTTGCTCTGGGCATAGGCAACAAACTGTGTGGAGTCGTGCACAGGAATTCCCTCAGTGATGACAACTGCTAGCGGCACTTTTGCATCGACTGCATCGATGACGGCAGCTTTTGTGAACTTTGCAGGGACGAAGATCACTGAAACATTTGCACCAGTTGCAGCTACTGCTTCGCTTGCTGAATTGAACACCGGCAACGCAAGGCCATCCATGTCGACGCTTTGGCCACCTTTGCCTGGTGTCACACCACCGACAACATTGGTTCCTGACTTGAGCATCCGTTTGGTGTGCTTAGTTCCTTCGGAACCAGTCATGCCGTGCACAATTACTCGACTATTTTTATTTAGGAAGATGCTCATTATTTTGCCGCCAATTCTGCTGCACGAGCAGCTGCGCCATCCATAGTCTCTGCTTGCTCAACGAGTGGATGGTTCGCCTCTTTCAGGATGCGACGACCTTCAAGCACGTTGTTGCCATCTAACCGAACCACGATTGGCTTTGTTGCTTTGGTACCTAGCATGTCGAGCGCCTGGATGATTCCGTTAGCAACTGCATCGCATGCAGTAATACCGCCGAAGACGTTCACAAAAACGCTCTTTACGTCCTTATCGTTCAAGATGATTGATAGACCATCAGCCATCACCTGTGCTGAAGCTCCACCGCCAATGTCAAGGAAATTTGCTGGCTTCATCCCACCGAATTTTTCGCCTGCGTAGGCAACGACATCTAGCGTGCTCATCACAAGACCTGCGCCATTACCGATGATTCCTACTTGTCCTTCGAGTTTGACGTAGTTGAGATCTTTTTCTTTTGCCAAAGCCTCTAGGGGATTGGTTGATGCGTGATCGACAAGCGCTTCGTGATCTGGATGGCGGAATGCTGCATTGTCATCGAGAGTGACTTTTCCATCAAGGGCGATGATGCGGTTATCGTCAGTACGGACCAATGGATTCACTTCAACGAGAGTGGCATCTTCAGCGACGAAACATGCCCAGAGTTTGACGAGTACATCTGCAACGTGACTCTGCACATCTACGGGAAATTGCGCTTGCTTGGCGATTGATTCGGCGAGCGCCATATCGATGCCCTTTGCTGGATCAACATGGACTTTCGCAAGTTTCTCTGGAGTTTCGTGGGCAACCTGTTCGATATCCATTCCGCCGGCAACTGATGCCATCACGAGGAAGGATCGCGCTGCGCGATCAAGGAGAATTGCCAGGTAATACTCTTCTTTGATGGGTGCAGCTTGGGCAATCATCACTTTATGAACTGTGTGGCCTTTGATATCCATGCCAAGAATTGCTTTTGCTTTCTCGAAGGTATCTGCAGGGTCTGTCGCTAACTTCACGCCACCTGCTTTACCGCGGCCACCGATTTTCACCTGGGCTTTCACAACTACTTTGCCACCCATGCCAGCAGCTGCAGCTTTCGCCTCCTCGGGCGTCGTTGCTACTTTTCCAGCGAGAACAGGAATGTCATGTGCTTCGAATAGATCGCGCGCTTGATACTCAAAAAGATCCACTACTCAATACCTCTCGATGCATTCAGATTTACCTAGTGGCGCAATCCTAGCGATGGCCCACCGCTGCTTTGACCCATTCGGCTATCTCGTTTGTTGAGGCGCCGGAGGTGAAAATTTTGGCCACGCCTAACGCTTCCAACGCTTTCACATCATCATCAGGAATGACCCCACCGCCAAAAACGAGAATTTTCCGTTCGCCGATGAGCTCCATGATTTTCTTAAAGAGCGTCAGATGTGCTCCGGAGAGAATAGAGAGGCCGATTGCATCAGCATCTTCTTGAATTGCAGTCGTGACAATCTCTTCCGGCGTTTGATGTAATCCGGTGTAGATCACTTCACATCCTGCATCGCGCAGGGTTCGTGCCACTACCTTCGCGCCGCGATCGTGGCCATCAAGACCCGCCTTGGCGACAACGACCCGAATAGGGCGGGTGCGCGAGGAGCTCATAGCGATACCGTGCCACCAAGTGGGCTCTGACGACAAATTAACTACTAAATAGGGCTAGACCTTTTCTAGACTTTTTCTAGACCTTCTCTACGGGGGCGTACCTGAGCAAGAGCCTACGCTCGCCATAGCTCCCAAAATCGACTGTCGCCTCAGCCCGTTCGCCCTCGCCGGTCAGAGTGAGGACTCGGCCGATGCCAAAGGTCTGATGCAAGACCCGATCGCCGACTGCAAGGTCAAGTGAAATCACGCGTTTTCCTGTAGAGCGCACTGGGGGTGCGCTGCGCACAACAGGTTTAATCGTTGCCCTGCGCGTCTCCATTAACTCTTCAGGTATCTCGCTAAAGAATCGCGATGGCGCGTTATACGTTGGCGTGCCAAACATAAATCGCGTTGATGCGCGTGAAAGGTAGAGACGCTCACGTGCGCGAGTAAGACCGACATATGCAAGGCGTCGCTCCTCTTCGATCTCATTGGGATCACCGAGTGAACGCGAATGAGGAAAGACGCCTTCTTCAAGTCCGGTGAGAAAGACAGTTGGGAACTCAAGGCCCTTTGCTGTGTGGAGCGTCATCAATGTGACAACGCCGCCGTGATCTTCGCCGTCAGGAATCTGATCTGAATCGGCGACGAGTGAGACACGCTCGAGAAAGCCAACGAGTGATATCTCATCGGGCTGGTCGTCGGGACCAACAAGGGTTTCATCTTCTTCATACTCTTGGGCAACAGCGACCAACTCTTCGATATTTTCTAGCCGTCCTTCATCTTGAGGATCGGTGCTATCGGAGAGTTCGGCGCCAAGTCCGCTCTGGTCGATGACTGCTTCTGCTATGACTGATGGTTTGAATCCAGATTCGACCATTGTGCGAAGGGTTGCCATGAGGTTTGCGAATTGATCGATGGCAGAGATGGCACGTGCGGTGAGATCGCGCGCTTGGTCAGCTTTAAAGAGCGCATCCCAGAGTGGGATATCCATTTCATCAAGCGCCGCAATCGCCTTATCGCCTATGCCTCGTTTAGGGGTATTGATGATTCGCCGAAGTGAGATTTCATCGTATGGATTAGCAAGTACGCGTAGGTAAGCCAGAAGATCGCGGACTTCCTTTCGCTCGTAAAAACGCACTCCCCCAACTACTTTGTAAGGAATGGCATTACGCATAAATACTTCTTCGAAGGTTCGGGATTGATTGTTGGTTCGATAAAAAATCGCTGTCTCGCCTGGTTGGGAAATGCCATCAATTTGAAGGGAGCGAATCTCGCTCATCACAAACTCGGCCTCATCGCGTTCATCATCTGCTTCGTAGGTGACGATGGCTGAACCTGCACCTGAGTCGGTCCAAAGGTTCTTTGCTTTCCTACTGGCATTGTTGGTGATCACTGCATTGGCTGCAGAGAGAATGTTTTGGGTAGAGCGGTAATTTTGTTCGAGCAAGATAGTGCGCGCAGATGGATAGTCCTCTTCGAATTGGAGGATGTTTCGAATCGTTGCGCCACGGAAGGCATAAATAGATTGATCGGCATCACCGACGACGCAAAGCTCTGCGGGTGGGAAGCCATCTTTCTCAGTGCCAACTAATTCACGAACGAGAACATATTGCGCGTGATTTGTATCTTGGTACTCGTCGACAAGCACATGGCGGAAACGGGAGCGATAACGCGCCTTTACCTCGGGATGGCGTTGCAGAAGTTCAACTGCCTTCATGATGAGATCATCAAAATCGAAGACATTGCCCTCTTGTAATTTCTTTTGGTAGATCGCATAGGTTTCTGCGACAACTTCTTCGAAGTGATTGGTGGTTTGGTTTGCATAATCAGCTGGACCCATCAATTCATTCTTTGCATTACTGATCATCGCGTGAATTTGGCGCGGTGCGT
>CAZLOJ010000003.1:0-32912 GCA_964561165.1 uncultured Bifidobacterium sp.
AATGCCACCCACCACCGCTCCGCCAAATCGGGGTATGTGACGGCGGTAGCCGAGGCGATCTCGCTTGGTCGCACCCTCGCCAGCTACAACATTTCGATTACCGATGACCAGGGGCGCCGGACCTGCACCGCGCGGATTACCTGCCTAATTCTTGAGGAGTAAGTGCGGGACCGAGCGCACTCGTGAGTTCTCGTCTTTTCACCCCTCGCTGGGTACGCTACCGACCAGTATTTTCACCCCCACCACAAACCGCTAAGGAGCGCTATGCAGAGAGCATTGGGAGTTCGCGTGAGCTCATCGCGGCGTAACTCTCTGCTCATGATGGTCTCAGTGCTCTGCACGCTGATCTCCTCCTTGCTCGTCGCCGGCTTCGCTTCGAGCGCATCGGCCGCGACCTCTACCTATATACAGGGAACTCTCGTTGACTCTGCGAAAAGTCCTATAGCAGGAGTCACAATCTCGGCAATTGGACCAAATGGCTTCTCTGGTGAATCAGTTAGTGACAGTGCGGGCAAATGGAAAATCGAAGTTCCCGCAGCAGCCGTCTACGAAGTTTCCATAAATCAAGAGCAGCTGCCATCTGGTCAAGCGCTAACCGACGCGGCGAAGGCGACAATCAAAGCAAATGTCATCTCGTTGGGATTTGATGTCACCATCTTGTTCCCCATCGGTCCGGGAGTCGAGAAAGCAACAGATCTGGAGCGCAGCGCACAACTACTTGCTGATGGCTTAATTCTCGCTTTAGTTATTGCTCTCGCTGCGTTGGGTTTGAACTTAGTCTTCGGCACCACCGGTTTGACCAACTTCGCTCACGGTGAGTTGCTCACCCTCGGTGGGTTACTTACCTACTATTTGAGCGCAGTCGTTGGGCTCAAAGTTATTTTTGCCATTCCGCTGGCGGTACTACTCTCGGCAGTTATTGGCGGTTACTTGCAGGATAAAATTCTCTGGCAACCCCTACGTAGGCGCGGTACCGGACTCATCGCAGCGCTCATCGTCTCCATTGGGTTGGCAATCTTTATTCGCTATCTCTTCCTCTTCATCTTTGGTGGAGATACACGGCAGCTTCCGGAGTATGCCGGCCAAGCTGGCTTGAGCCTTGGACCGGTCTCGATCACCCCTAAATCCATCATGACCTCAACTATCGGACTTGCGATGCTTGTTATCGCAACGCTCTGGCTCTCGCGCAGCCATATGGGTAAGGCAAGTCGCGCAGTCGCTGATAACCCTGCTCTGGCCTCATCCTCTGGAATCGAGGTCGAGAAAGTTATTCGCGCAGTCTGGATTCTTGGCGCCACGCTCGCATCTTTCGCAGGCATTATGGTGACGGTCAATCAAGGCGTGAGCTTTGTCATGGGCCAGGATCTCCTGTTGCTGATATTTGCAGCGGTAACGCTCGGTGGACTCGGCACGATTAACGGCGCTTTGGTGGGTTCAGTGGTGATCGGAGTCTCTATTCAGCTCTCCACCCTCTTCATTCCAACTGAGCTTAAGTATGTCGGCGCATTGGTGATCTTGATCCTGATCCTTCTCGTTCGGCCGCAGGGCATCCTCGGAAAGAAAGGAAGGATTGGCTAATGGATTTTCTCTTTATCACCCAGCAATCCTTAAGCGCTGCGATAGGTGTTAACACCATCATTTTTGCATTAGCCGCCATCGGTTTGAATATGCACTTTGGCTACACCGGACTTCTGAATTTTGGTCAAGCCGGTTTCTTGGCGGTGGGCGCATATAGCGTTGCTGTTTCGGTCGTCTCCTTCAACATCTCGTTATGGGTAGCGCTCTTAATTGGCATAGGCAATTCAATAATCCTCGCACTGCTACTTGGAATACCAACGCTGCGCCTGCGCGCTGATTATTTAGCGATTGTCACCATCGCCGCTGGCGAGATCATCCGACAAGTTGCCCGTTCGGCGACCTTCAATCAGACTCTCGGTGGCTCCGACGGCATCACAGGGAAGTTCGGCAAGGAGTTCTTCGATCTCAATCCCTTTACTGCGGGGCTAGATCTACCATTCTTACGTTTCACGCCAAATGATCTCTGGGTCGTGGTTGTTGGTTGGATCGTCGTCGCGATCATCCTCTTCTTGATGTGGCTCTTAGTGAACTCTCCCTGGGGGCGTCTACTCAAAGCGATTCGCGAAGATGAAGATGCCGTCCGCTCGCTCGGCAAAAATGTTTACCTTTACAAGATCCAATCACTGATTGCCGGTGGTGTGATCGGATCAATTGGTGGCTTTGTGTATGCGCTCTCCCGCCAATCGGTTCAGCCAGATAATTATGGAACGGCGCTGACATTCTTTGCATATACGGTGTTGATTCTCGGAGGTGCAGCACGCGTTATGGCGCCAATTGCAGGTGCGGTGATCTTCTGGTTCTTACTTGTCTTTGTCGAGCAGATGCTCCGACAAGCCGTCTCGGCTGGCTACGTTCCGGAGTGGTTAATTGGCGTGAATCAAGTTGGTCAAATTCGCTTCATGCTCGTGGGGCTTGGATTGATGCTCTTGATGATATTTAGGCCGCAAGGAATCTTCGGCGACCGAAAGGAGCTAGCTCTTGATGCACGCGCCTAAATCACATTACAAAGAGCAGGCACTCGCGGCATTCGCTTCCATCTCAGCGACTCCAGGGGTCGCTAAGCCTGATCCCATAATTGTTGCTGACAAAGTGCTTCGCCAATTCGGTGGACTCACTGCAGTCAACGTGGAGCATGTCGAAATTCAACGCGGCTCGATAACCGCGCTCATTGGCCCCAACGGCGCAGGCAAGACCACATTCTTTAATTTGCTCACGGGCTTTGATTCCGTCAACGAAGGCTCGTGGACGTTAAATGGTGAGCAGATCTCTGGAACGCCGCCACACAAAGTGGCGCGCAAGGGAATGGTCCGCACCTTTCAGTTAACTAAAGCGCTCTTTCGCCTCTCAGTTCTCGACAACATGAGATTAGCTGCCGCGCACCAACGCGGAGAATCCTTCCTCCGTGGCCTCTTCCCAATCATCTGGAAGAAACAGGAAGCAGAGATCACAGCGCAAGCAGAAGAGTTGCTCACGCGCTTTAAATTGATCGACAAGAAGAGTGACTTTGCTGCTGCGCTATCTGGTGGCCAGCGAAAACTTCTCGAGATGGCTCGGGCATTGATGGTCAAACCAGAGATTGTGATGCTCGATGAGCCAATGGCTGGCGTTAATCCCGCTCTCAAGCAATCGCTTTTAGGTCACATCAAAGATCTTCGCGATGAAGGAATGACCGTTCTCTTCGTCGAGCACGATATGGATATGGTTCGTGACATTAGCGATTGGGTCATCGTGATGGCAGAGGGCAAAATCGTCGCGGAAGGCTCCCCAGACTCAGTCATGGGAAATCAGGCAGTCATCGATGCGTATCTCGGCGCCCACCACGATCTCTCCCTTGAAGAGGGGCGGTAAATCATCGTGAATTCTCTGCAGACTTCGGGAACTCCCCTTGTTGAGGCCGCTGGCATCATCGCCGGTTACCTGCCTGGGGTGAATATCCTCAACGGATGCGATCTCTATGCCAACGAGGGCGAGCTAGTGGGAATCATCGGACCTAATGGCGCTGGTAAATCAACGCTTCTTAAATCACTCTTTGGGTTAGTGAAAGTGCGCGATGGCATAGTTCGCCTCAAAGGCGAAGATGTCACAAACCAACGTGCCGATCAATTGGTTCGCGCTGGAATTGGCTTTGTCCCTCAGACCAACAATGTCTTTCCCTCGCTCACCATCGAAGAGAACCTCCAGATGGGCGCTTATCAACGGCCAGAGAGTTTCGCTGAACGCTTTGATTTTGTCACCACGCTCTTTCCCACTCTTGGCACGAGAAAGAAGCAGCGTGCAGGATCGCTCTCGGGCGGTGAGCGGCAAATGGTCGCAATGGGTCGTGCGCTCATGATGGCGCCGAGCGTTCTCTTACTCGATGAACCAAGCGCTGGTCTCTCGCCTGCACTTCAAGATGAGGTGTTCGTGCGAGTGCGCGAAATTAATAAAACTGGGGTTACCGTGATTATGGTGGAGCAGAATGCTCGACGTTGCCTACAAATCGTTGATCGCGGGTATGTCTTGGATCAAGGGCGAAATGCTTACACGGGCACTGGACGCTCACTAGCAAATGATCCGAAGGTGATCGAGCTCTATCTCGGTACGCTCGCGAAAAATAATTAACACAAAAAAATTAGGGCCGGTCTCTTTCGAGGCCGGCCCTAACTACGTACTTATTTAGACGCGATTACTGTTGTGCAGGAACTGCGCCAGTGATGAATTGATCTGCTGCTGGTGCAAACTTGTCGTTTGCTGTGTATTCGTAAACGCCCATGGTGGCCACTGATGGGTCGCCATTGTCGTCGAATTCAACTGGACCAGAGACGCCGTCATAATCAATGTCGGTGCCTGCTGCGATCAAATCTAAGCACTCCTTGTAGCTGGTGCACTTAGTTCCACCTGAAGAGACAGACTTCAAGTTAGCTGCGATGGTCTTGCCATCGGTGCCCTTGCCCTGCTCTGCAGCAAGTGCGATAAGCATTACTGCATCGTAGGACTCAGGTGCATAGGAGAAGTCGGTTAGCTTAGGATCAACTTCAAGGAGCTTTGCCTTGAGCGCATCGCTGGTGAGAACGCCAGGCAGTGTTGCCTTAACGCCCTTCATGATGTTCTTAGGTAGATCCTTGTAAGCCTGGCTGGAGAGGTTTCCATCAACGAGGTAAGTCTTAACCTTGTTTGGACCAATTCCCTGCTTGATCAACTCGGTGAGGACCTTGGTGGTCTCATCGAATCCGATGATTGCAATTGCATCTGGCTTTGCAGCCTTTGCCTTTGCAACATCAGCGGAGAACTCAGCAGCTTGTGGGTTGTAAACAACCTGTGTTGAGGTTCCGGAGAAAGCAGCAATACCGTACTTAGCAAGACCGTTTCCGTATGCGTCATCGAGGTTCAAGAAGACAGCATTGGTTGCGCCATTCTTCGCCATCAATTGGCCAAGAACTGCACCCTGGAAGGTGTCTGGTGGAGCAGTACGGAAGTAGAGACCGTTATCTGCGTAAGTTGTGAGGTCTGGTGAGGTGTTCGCTGGGGAGAAGTGAACAATTCCTGCACCTGTGATCTTGTCGATGACGGTGAGTGATACACCTGATGATGCTGCACCCACGATTGCACCGACGCCAGCTGCGATATGTGAATCAGCAGTCTGTTGTGCGATATCGGTGCTGGTATCTCCAGAATCGCCACGGATGTGCTCAACTGGTTGACCAAGAACGCCACCTGCATCGTTGATCTCCTTAACAGCGAGATCTACACCTGCGAACTCTGGTGGCCCGAGGAATGCGAGGTTACCTGTCTCTGGAAGTAGTGAACCGATCTTCAATGGACCAGTTGAAGCAGGAGCTGCCTCTTCTGATGCAGTGTCGGTAGCGGTCTCTTCGGAAGCTGTGTCAGATGATGACGAGCAGCCTGCGAGAACGAGAGTCGCTACAGCGAAGGCGGTTACGACCTTCCACTTGTATGACTTTTGCATTATTTCCCTTTCGATGATTTTCGAAGTACTTCGTATTTCCACCCTGAACACCAGTACTAGATGAACATTCCGGGCGAATTACTGGCTGAGTATGCCAAATGTGAGGCGAAGTTGTAAGTCGGAAGGCCCGCTAAATTGGCTAACTCCGCCGTTTATTTACCGGAAATCTCCTCGAATTAGGGGGTACTCGCCCTGCCCGCCCCGTCACCGGCGGCAGAGCCCTCAATCAACGAACGCGCCACCTCTGCCATCGACATCCGTCGATCCATAGCGCTTCGCTGGAGCCAGGTGAATGCTTCTGGCTCGCTCATCCCTTGATCGCGCATGAGTAGCCCTTTAGCGCGCTCCAAAAGTTTCCGAGCTTCCAATCGAGCCGTCAAATCTTCAATCTCCCCCGCAAGGAGCGCTCGCTCAAAAAATCGAGTACGTGCAACTTCGATTGCCGGTATCAAGTCTGCGACTGTAAAAGGCTTTACTAGGTACGCCATCACTCCTGCGTTGTTGGCTCGCTCAATCAGCTCGCGCTGACTAAAGGCAGTCAGCATGACGATGGGCACCTCCCCACGCAATTCTTCCGCAGCCGTGATTCCATCTTTGAGCGGCATCTTGACATCAAAGAGCGCAATATCTGGTTTCTTGTCGCGAACAATAGAGATCGCATCGCTGCCATTAGCAGCCTCACCAACTACTTCATATCCCTCGCGCTCTAGCATTTCCACGAGGTCCATCCGAATCAGCGCCTCATCTTCGGCCACCACAATCCTCAGCGGCCCGATCTTCTGCGTTGTTGGATTCACGTGCCCCGAGTCGGATTCGAACCGACACTATGCAGTGTTTGAGACTGCCCTCTCTACCGTTGGAGTACCGAGGCGTTGTAGCTATGCCCTGCAAGTTTAGCGGTAGGCAGGTGCAGCGCCTCCCACAGCATCTCCGATGCGATGCACCCGCATTGCGTTCGTTGAGCCCGGAATACCTGGCGGGCTTCCTGCAACGATAACGATGGACTCACCAATCGCGGCCCGGGCGGTATCAAGAAGAGCGGAATCAATCTGCTTGACCATCTCGTCGGTGTGCTTTGCCGCAGGAACAACCATTGGCTCCACGCCCCAGGAGAGCGCCAATTGATGCGCCGTACTTGCCTCAGGAGTAAGGGCAAGAATCGGGATTTCTGAACGCAGCCTCGCCATCCGCCGCGCTGAATCCCCGCTCTGTGTAAAGGCAACAAGAAAACGAGCGCCTACGACTGCACCGACCTCTGCAGCTGCTTTCGTGATTGCGCCAGATTTCGTGTGCGGGATATGGCGAAGTGGCGCCACCTGCGCCAACGCCTCTTCCTCGATTTTTGCGATGATGCGCGACATCATCGCTACAGCTTCTACGGGGTACTTACCCACGCTCGTTTCGCCCGAGAGCATCAAAGCATCGGCGCCGTCCAAAATGGCGTTCGCACAATCAGTAGCTTCAGCGCGGGTTGGCGTCGGCAGATTAATCATTGATTCCAACATTTGTGTCGCGACAATGACTGGCTTGGCATTCTCGCGCGCGGCAATGATGCACTTCTTCTGCACCAGCGGAACCTCTTCAATCGGGAGCTCCACACCTAAATCTCCGCGGGCAACCATCAAGCCATCAAATGCAGCAACAATCTCGTCGAGATTGGAGACTGCTTGCGGCTTTTCAATTTTCGCAATTACCGGGATGCGAACATTGAGTCGATCCATCAGAGCATGGACGCCGCGAATGTCATCAGCCGTCCTTACAAAGGACAATGCCACGATGTCAACGCCAGAGTTGAGCGCCCACTCTAAATCAACGAGATCCTTCTCGGACAACGCTGGCACAGAAAGTGACGATCCGGGCGCATTGATTCCTTTGCTATTACTAATGAACCCACCAGTGCGTACGACTGTGAAAATCTCGTCACCTTCGATTTTCGAAACTTGAAGTCGCACCTTTCCATCGTCGATTAACAAAACATCCCCTGGGGTGCAATCTCGAGCCAGGCCCTTATATGTTGTAGAGGCGCGTGAACTGTCGCCAACTATCTCCTGCACGGTGATGACGAAGTTGGCGCCCTGTTTCAATTCATGCGTGCCATCGACAAATTTCCCAAGTCGAATCTTCGGTCCCTGCAGATCTGCCAAGAGCGCAACATGTGCGCCCCGCCGTGCGCTTTCACTACGAACATGTCGGAGTAATTCCTCATGCTCAGTGCGACTGCCATGGGAGAGATTTAGTCGTGCAACATTCATGCCAGCATCGATTAGTTGGCCAATACTCTGCGCGCTTGCCGTCGCTGGCCCTAACGTGCAGACGATTTTCGCTCTACGGTGCAGGACCATTACTCTCGCCTCCCTCTCCCCTGATGCCCCAGTTCCTGGGTTACACCATAAGCGGTCTGGCTGTGGGTTCAATGGGAGCTGGCAACTGAGTACGACCCATGAGGAATCTATCGACTGCTGCTGCCGCTGAACGCCCCTCTGCAATCGCCCACACAATCAACGATTGACCTCGACCGGCATCACCAGCGACAAAGACTCCAGGAATAGAGCTTTGATACTCGTCATCGCGCGCCACATTTCCTCGGGCATCGAGATCAACACCTAGTTGCGCAATTAATGGTGATTTCTCTACGCCAGTGAATCCCATCGCAAGGAAGACATAATCTGCGGGAATCTCACGTTCGCTACCAGACACCTTTTCAAACTTGCCATTAACGAATTCAGATTCAACGATACGAAGAGCGCGCAAGTTGCCATGTTCATCACCGAGGAACTCTTCCGTCGATACCGAATAGATGCGCTCACCTGCCTCTTCATGTGCACTTGAGACGCGGTAAATCATGGGGTAGGTCGGCCATGGCGCAGATGATGGTCGTTCATCACTTGGCCGCGGCATGATCTCAAGTTGCGTAATGGATGCAGCACCTTGTCGAGTCGCAGTACCAAGACAATCGGCACCTGTATCGCCGCCGCCAAGAATCACTACATGCTTGCCGCGCACGTCAATAGGTGATTGTGAAATCTCTCCCAACCCCAGCTTGTTGCCCCATGGGAGAAATTCCATAGCTTGGAATACTCCATTGAGATCCCGACCTGGTACAGGCAGATCGCGCCATTGTGTCGCGCCCACTGCAAGAACTACTGCGTCGTAACGAGTGCGAAGTTGTTCGCCAGTTATCTCTTCGCCAACGTTTACGCCAGCGCGAAAGCGTGTTCCTTCAGCCTTCATCTGAGCGAGCCTGCGATCGAGAATAGATTTCTCCATTTTAAATTCAGGGATTCCATAACGGAGTAATCCACCGATCTTCTCGCCTCGCTCATACACCGCAACAGTATGGCCGGCGCGGGTGAGTTGTTGCGCAGCGGCTAGTCCGGCAGGTCCTGAGCCAACTACCGCAACAGTTTTGCCCGTTAGGCGATCTGGAATAAGCGGTGTCACGCCACCGTTCGCAAAGGCTTCTTCGATAGTACGAAGTTCCACCTGCTTAATGGTCACTGCATCGCGATTGATTCCTACAACGCACGCTGTTTCACATGGGGCTGGGCATAAGCGCCCGGTGAACTCGGGGAAATTATTAGTTGCATGGAGTCGATCAATTGCTTCGCCAACTTCACCGCGCCAAATCAAATCGTTCCACTCTGGAATGAGATTACCTAGCGGGCATCCTTGATGGCAGAACGGAATACCGCAATCCATACATCGCCCAGCTTGCTTTTGCAGGTCGGCAAATGGTTGCTCTTCATAAACCTCGCGCCAATCGCGAATCCGAATATCAACCGGTCTCCTAGTTGGCGTTTGTCGAGCGGTTTTCATAAATCCTGTTGGATCAGCCATGGGTTGCCTCCATTACATATGTCTCCCGAGGTAAGCCCTCTTTTTCTGCTCGCTCCATCGCAGCAAGTACGCGAGCGTAATCCCGCGGCATCACAAGTGAGAAGCGTTCCACTGACGATTGCCAATCATTGAGTAACTCAGCCGCGATTGTTGAACCACTTTCAGCGCTGTAGCGCGAGAGAATCGAATGTAGCAAGGCCTTATCGTTCTCAGTAAGGATCAGAACATCGACCATCTCCCCGTTGACGTTCGCTGGATTGATATCGAGCACGAAGGCTCGTCCACCAGACATACCTGCAGCAAAATTTCGACCCGTGCGGCCAAGCACCACGACAACCCCGCCTGTCATGTATTCACAACCATGATCGCCGACGCCCTCGACAACTGCCGTGGCGCCAGAATTTCGCACGCAGAATCGTTCACCAACAATTCCACGAATGAAAATCTCACCCAGAGTGCCACCGTAGCCGATGACATTTCCAGCAATAACGTTCTCATGCGCATCGAATGTGGCACGTTCATCCGGTTGCACGACAATCGTGCCGCCAGAGATTCCCTTCCCCACATAATCATTTGCATCGCCATAGAGGCGCAGGGTGATTCCCTTGGGTATAAATGCTCCGAAGGATTGGCCAGCAGAACCGTGGAAGGTCAAATCGATTGTTCCTGGTGGCAAACCTGCGCCGCCGTATCGTCGCGTGACCTCGGCGCCAAGCATGGTACCCACTGTGCGATTGACGTTTCGCACCTCAAGGCTGGCACGAACCGGCTGCGCATCAAGAAGTGCGCTCTTCGAGAGCTCGATAAGTTCATTATCGAGCGCCTTATCCAATCCGTGATCTTGTTTGTTGATTGCATAACGCACACCAGCGGCAGGAGCGACCAATAATGGTGCGAGATCCAGTCCTGATGCCTTCCAATGATCTACTGCGCGTTTGGTATCGAGAACTTCGACCTGACCGACCGCCTCTTCCAGCGTTCTAAAGCCAAGTGCTGCCAAGAGCTCACGAACTTCCTCTGCGATGTACTCGAAGAAAGTCTCGACGAACTCAGGTTTACCCGAGAATTTCTCGCGCAGCGCGGGATTTTGCGTCGCCACACCAACCGGACAGGTATCCAGATGGCACACGCGCATCATGATGCAACCAGAGACCACGAGGGGCGCTGTCGCAAAACCAAACTCCTCTGCGCCAAGTAGCGCTGCGATAACAACATCTCGACCAGTCTTTAGCTGGCCATCGGTTTGCACAACGATTCGATCGCGAAGTCGATTGAGCATCAAGGTTTGTTGCGTCTCAGCTAAACCAAGCTCCCACGGCGCTCCCGCATGTTTGAGGGAGGTCAATGGTGAAGCGCCGGTGCCTCCGTCATGTCCCGAGATAAGTACAACATCAGCATGCGCTTTGCTCACTCCTGCAGCAACCGTTCCCACGCCAACTTCTGCAACGAGCTTGACATGAATTCGCGCATCTTTGTTGGAGTTCTTCAGATCGTGGATGAGCTGTGCAAGATCTTCGATTGAATAGATGTCGTGATGTGGTGGTGGCGAAATTAGTCCAACTCCAGGGGTCGAGTGGCGAGTCTTTGCAACCCATGGGTAGACCTTTTGACCGGGAAGTTGTCCACCTTCACCAGGTTTTGCCCCTTGCGCCATCTTGATCTGCAAATCATCTGCGTTGACCAAATATTCACTGGTCACACCAAAGCGTCCACTTGCTACCTGCTTGATTGCCGACCGCTTCGAATCCCCATTGGGGAGTGGGATGTATCGCTCGGGATCTTCGCCACCTTCACCAGTGTTTGACTTACCGCCAAGTCGATTCATAGCAACAGCAAGAGTCTCGTGCGCCTCTTGCGAAATCGAACCGTATGACATTGCGCCGGTCGAGAATCGTTTGACGATTTCACTCACCGGCTCGACTTCTTCAACAGGAATCGCCTTGCGATCTGAAGAGAATTCAAAGAGCCCGCGCAGGGTCATTAAATCTTTAGAACGATTGTTAACCTTGTCGGTGTATTTCTTGAAAATCTCGAACCTGCGATTACGAGTGGAGTGCTGCAGTAAGAAGACCGTCTCCGGATCGAAAAGGTGCGGCTCGCCATCGCGACGCCACTGATACTCCCCTCCCGTGGGGAGTTTCTTTGTTCCCGGAATCTCTCCCCCGGGAGGATAGGCAATCTGATGGCGCGCAATCGCTTCACTTGCGATTACATCAATGCCAATTCCACCCAATCGAGAAGTTGTACCTGTGAAGTACGAATCAACAACCTCCTGCGAGAGGCCAATCGCTTCGAACACTTGAGCGCCGGTGTATGAGGCGATAGTCGAGATTCCCATCTTCGACATAACTTTCAAAACACCTTTACCTAGCGCCTTAATTAAGTTACGGACCGCCTTCTCGGGAGAGATATTCGTGATTACGCCTTGGTGAACTAAATCCTCGACGCTCTCCATTGCAAGGTAAGGATTGACTGCGGCAGCGCCATAGCCGAGCAAGAGCGCAACGTGGTGCACTTCGCGTACATCTCCTGCTTCTACAACTAAACCAACCTGGGTCCGGCGTTGCTCCCGAATCAAGTGGTGATGAATTGCCGCGGTTAGCAGAAGTGATGGGATTGGCGCGTTGTCTGCATCGCCATCTCGATCAGAGAGAACGATAATTCGAGCGCCATTTTCAATCGCACGACTTACCTCACCCTGCAGTTCGGTTATCCGAGCTGCCAACCCAGCGCCACCTTCGGCAACGGAGAAGAGCCCGCGCACGACATATGGAGCGAAACCACTTTGGGTCTTATCAGCATTAACATGGATGATCTTCGCCAATTCATCGTTATCAATGACCGGGAATGGCAGCAAAATCTGGCGGCAGGACTCCGGACCAGGATCGAGGATGTTGTGCTCTGGTCCAATCGTTGCGCTCAAACTTGTGACGAGCTCTTCACGAATCGCATCCAATGGTGGATTGGTTACTTGAGCGAATAGCTGCGTGAAATAGTCGAAGAGTAGCCGTGGCTTGTTGGAGAGCGCAGCGATTGGCGAATCTGTTCCCATCGAACCAAGTGGCTCTAAACCAGCTCGCGCCATCGGGGTGAGCAAGATGCGCAGCTCTTCCTCGGTGTAGCCGAATGCTCGCTGACGTCGGATCACTGATGCATGCGGGTACACGATGTGTTCACGAGCGGGCAGATCCTCTAGTCGGACAATTCCTTCATCAACCCAGCGTCCGAAATCTGCGCTCTTTGCCAGAGTGGATTTGATCTCTTCGTCTTCAATGATTCGACCTTCTTTGAGATCGACAAGAAACATCTTTCCTGGCTGCAATCGACCCTTACGGACAACTGACGCTGGTGGGATATCGAGCACTCCTACTTCGCTTGCAAGAACTACCAAACCTTCATCAGTCACCCAAAAACGCGATGGACGTAGTCCATTGCGATCGAGGACTGCACCAACTTGATGGCCATCGGTAAAGGTCACGCACGCAGGACCATCCCATGGTTCAATCAATGAAGAGTGGAAAGCGTAAAAATCGCGTCGAGATTGATCCATGGTTGAGTTGTTCTCCCATGCCTCTGGGATCATCATCAACATCGCATGTGGCAAGGTTCTACCTCCGAGATAAAGCAATTCGAGTACTTCATCGAATGAGGCAGAGTCGCTGCCACCTTCGGAAACAATCGGAAGCACTCGCTTGATATCTCCTGGAATCAGATCGCTTTGCAGAAGAGCCTCTCGGGCGCGCATCCAATTTCTATTTCCTTTGACAGTATTAATCTCACCATTGTGTGCGATATACCGATAGGGATGCGCTAATGGCCAGGATGGAAAAGTATTAGTAGAGAATCGTGAATGCACTAAAGCAAGCGGGGATGCTACGCGCTCATCAGAGAGCTCCGGGAAGAAATCCTCAAGTTGCCCAGTGGTAAGCATTCCCTTGTACACCAACGTCTGCGTGGAGAGTGAAGGGAAATAGATCTCGTTTCCATGTTCTGCTCGCTTGCGGAAACAGAAGAGAAGTCGATCAAGTTCTAGACCGCTCTCTCCTTTTGCTCCGGCAACGAAAAGTTGTTTGAAGCTTGGCATTACTGATTTCGCGGTCACGCCCAGCATTGATGAGTTAATCGGTAGATCGCGCCAGCCGAGAACATCCAGACCTTCTTCGCGCGCTAAAACTTCTACACTCTTAATTACCTCACGCGCTTTCTGTTCATTCGAAGGGAGGAAGGCAATACCGACTCCATAAGAGCCACGCTCTGGAAGTGCGAAGCCGACTTCTTCTCGCAAGTAGCTATCTGGAATTCGAATCAGAATTCCTGCACCATCACCGCTATCTGGCTCTGCACCTGATGCGCCGCGATGCTCCATATTTCGAAGGGCAGTTAATCCGAGAGCGACAATGTCATGGCGAGCCTCTCCGGTGAGCGTGGCAACCATCGCAACGCCACATGCATCCTTCTCTAACTGAGGATCGTAAAGGCCCTGCGCAACAGGTACGCCTGAAAAATGATGAATGGCCATAAACATCCCCCCACAAAAGTGATGCCAAAGGAGCGCCTTGCGGGCGGGTACTTTTGGCAGAAAATTGTTTTGGGACGACGTTGGCCCAGGACTAACGGGGTAAATACTAGCGATTAAAGGCCGCTCATGTGAACTAGAGCTCCGATCCCCGATGTGACAGCCATCGCCAGTGAGCCGCCGATGAGGATTCGTATCGTGGGTGGCAAGGGCTTGGTCCCAGAGATGCTTGCGCCTATGACTCCAGCTAAGGCCAATCCAATCACCGTAACCAGGACGATGCTTACCCCTGGATTGATTACAGCGGGAATGAAGATGCCGATCATCGGGATCAAACCACCAGCAGTGAAGGCTGCCGCCGATGCGATCGCCGCTTGGATCGGGCGCGCCTTCGTTAGGTCATGCTGACCCAACTCGTCGCGCAGATGGGCCTCAAGAGCGTTGTGATCATGCATCGCCTGCGCCACTTCGAGCGCGAGTTTCTCGGGGACGCCACGATCTTCGTAAATCTTCGCTAGTTCGCGAAGTTCTCCCTCTGGATCTAACTCAAGGTGTGCGCGTTCAATTTCTCGATCTGCATTTTCAATATCAGTTTGCGAACTGACCGAGACATATTCACCAACCGCCATCGAAAGCGCGCCAGCTGCAATTCCCGCAAGACCGGCAGTGATGATGGTGCCACGACTTGTTTGTGCGGCCACGAAGCCCAACATCAAACTCGCATTAGAAACCAGGCCATCGTTAACGCCCAAGACTGCAGCGCGCAGCCAACCTGAGCGGTGCGCTCTGTGCTCCAGGTTGCGTTGGTAGACCTCTTCAAGGGACATGGGGAGAAGATTAGCGCGCCGGTCGGGTTACTACTCGGCCGCCATACCGCGATTACGCTTTCGACGATCAAAGGTGGCAATCGCGGCGAACGTAAAGAGCAGAACACTGACCCAGATATTGAAGCGGAGCCCTAAAATCTCTTCGCTCTCATCAATGCGAAGCCCCTCAATCCAAAAACGCCCGAATGAATAACTCGCAACGTATAGAAGGAATACTCCCCCTTCTCGGAGTAACTCTCGTCGAGATACCCAGAGCAGTAAGAGCGCCACCGCAATACACCAGAGTGATTCGTAGAGAAAAGTCGGATGAAACGTTGCAAATGTTTGGTAACCAGCAGGTCGTTTATTGAGTGGAACTTCTAAAGCCCAGGGCACAGTTGATGGCTTGCCAAATAATTCGATATTAAACCAGTTACCCCATCGACCAATTGCTTGGGCGAGCACGATTCCGGGCGCTAGCGCATCCATGAATACTGCAAAGGACGGGAATGCGCTCTCCTTAGTGGAGTTAGTGGAGTTAGCGGAGTGTCGATTCTTCAGCACGCGATAGCGCAGATACGCACCGAGTGCGCCCAGGCTGATCGCGCCCCAGATCCCAAGCCCGCCGCGCCAGATGGCGATGGCATCAAAAAAGGTTCGCTCGCTATTCCACGAGGTGGCTAAGTGATAGAGACGACCGCCGATGATGCCCGATGGCACCGCCCAATACGCAACATCTGTAACAACTCCAGGAGCCCCGCCGCGCGCAACAAAACGTCGCTCTCCCAACCAAACTGCAACGACGATTCCCGCGATGATGCAGAGCGCATAGAAGTGAACCGTTAACGGCCCGAATTCAATGACGTTAATCGACGGAGAAGGGAGGTATGCCCACTCCATAGAGATATTACTTAATGCCGTACTTCGCGAGTTGCGCGGTGAAACCTTCGGCAGAGTAGTAATTCACTCCTTGTGGATCGCTTTCCATAATGGTTCCGTTGATCACGACAGTTGGCGTGCCGTTGATGTTCGCATCGCCACCAGCGGCGGCCGAGTTGGTGAGCCACTTGCGGTACTTGTCGGTATTCAAACAGGCAGCAAACTTCGTTTCATCAAGACCGATTTGACCCGCCATCGAGATGACGTATGGCTTGGTCCACGTTCCCGAATACTCTTCTTGCTGATTGGTGTACATAAAGTTCTTGTAATCCAAGAAGCGACCTTGGTCGGCAGCACAACCTGCGCCCATGCCGGCAACTACTGATTCATCACCTAAAAATGAGAGGGTGTGGAAGACCACTTTCGTTTTGCCTTGATCAATCAGAGAGTAGATCTTCGGACCATTGATTCCTTCAAAGCGCTTGCAGCTTGGGCATTGGAAATCTTCCCAAATATTAATCGTTGACGTTGCATCTGGATTAAAGACGATTCCATAACCATCTTCTTTGCTCGCTCCTGGTGGAATCGCGACGGTCGCTGAACTCTTATTACTAACGACAGTAAAGACAGCTCCGATGATGACAACGAGCGAGACCATTCCAATGACGATCCAACGAGTTACTGGATCTGGTCCATTGTTTTTTCCGCCGCGCTGTGGTCCACGATTCTTTGATGCCATACGAAAAGCCTACTTCCCTCGATTATCTAGTGCAAAACGAGAATATGGTCGGAAATAGAGGTAAAAGCCTGCAATCGCCAGGCCGATATCTCGGATTATCTCTTGGAGATATTTAGTCTCCCCTGCCGCAACTTGGCCACCGCCGCCGAAACATCCACAGTCGATAGTCAGCCCGCGGGCCCACGCTGAGCTAATCGCCGCAATGAAGAGAATCATCAACAACGCGCCAAGTAAACCTGAAAGACGGGTGGCAACTCCAAGAATCAAGAGCAGGCCAAGTCCTACTTCAAACCACGGCAAAATGTAGCCAAAGAATGAAGCGAGCGAATTTGGCAGCAACTCATATGCTCGCATCGCAGCAGCAGCCTTGTATGGATAAGGAATTTTTATCGCTCCAGCGACAAAGAGCACCCCACCGAGGGCCAAGCGCGCAATCAAAGCAATCCATGGCAAGAGTTTTTCTTTCGTTACCTTCAACGCGCCCCCTTAGTTGCGCTCGCCAACGATTCAGCTAACTTCTTTAAGTTGGCCAATCCCTCGTCAAGACCCTTATTTAATAACTCTTTAATTAAGGCGCTGCCGATAATCACTCCGTCGGCATACTGCGCGACCTCTCGTGCTTGCTCCGGTGTTGAAACACCTAGTCCAACAGCAACTGGCAAATCGGTTACCTCTCGAATTCGCGTTACTAACTCTTGCGCTGAGTTCGAGATGGAATTCCGAGTGCCCGTTACTCCCATCAAACTCGCCGCGTAGACAAAACCTGAGGTAATGCTCGTTACCTTCCGCAACCGTTCCGCGGTGGTGCTTGGCGCGACAACGAAGATGGTATTGATTCCCGCCCTCGTAGCGCTCTCTGTCCAGGGCTGTGCTTGTTCAAATGAGAGATCGGGGGTAATCACTCCAGAACCACCCGCTGCTGCAATCGCATCGGCAAAACTCTCTGCGCCAAACTGCTCAATAGGATTCCAATAGGTCATCACTACGGCGGCAGCGCCCGTTGCACTTGCATGGGCCAAAGTTGCCATCACATCTTTTGCTTTTACCCCATTTCGTAGGGATAAATCTGCTGCTTCTTGAATAATCGGTCCATCCATTACTGGATCGCTGTAGGGGTAACCGATTTCGATCGCGTCAAAGCCTGCTGCTACTAATACATCAATAGCCGCTTTACATCCTTCGATAGAGGGAAAACCGGCTGGAATGTATCCAATGAGGGCTGCGCGATTTTGAGCTTTGGCATCGCGGAGAACTTGCTCGAGTGCAGTTGCACCAATCTGCGTTTTCATACCATTCCAAAGTATTCAGCTGCAGTTTGAACATCCTTGTCGCCACGACCGCTTAAGTTGATCAGAAGAACTGACTCTGGTCCCAACTCTTTTCCTAATTTCATCGCACCTGCCAGCGCATGGGCAGTCTCTATCGCAGGAATGATTCCTTCAGTACGACAAAGAAGTGAGAATGCCTCCATTGCCTCTCCGTCGGTAATCGGCCAATACTCAGCGCGACCAATATCGTGCAAGTGCGCATGCTCCGGACCTACCCCCGGATAATCCAGTCCTGCTGAAATTGAATGTGACTCAATGGTCTGCCCATCTTCGTCTTGCAACATGTAGGAACGTGCGCCGTGGAGAACTCCGGGGCGTCCACCCGAAATCGCAGATGCGTGGCGACCTGTTTCCAGTCCATCACCACCTGCTTCGAGGCCAAGTAGTCGCACGCCAACATCATCGATGAATGGATAGAAGATGCCAATTGCATTGGAGCCGCCGCCAACACATGCCAAAACCGCCGTGGGTAACGCACCTGTTAATTCAAGAACTTGTGCCCGTGCTTCGTCGCCAATGATGCGATGGAAATCTCGAACCATCACGGGAAAAGGATGTGGCCCAGCCACAGTGCCTAAGATGTAATGCGTTGTGTCAACGTTAGTTACCCAATCCCGCATTGCTTCGTTGATGGCATCCTTCAATGTTCGCGATCCTGCAGTAACAGGTACGACGGTTGCGCCGAGCAATCTCATTCGAGCGACATTGAGCGCTTGACGCTTTGTGTCTTCCTCTCCCATATAGACCACGCACTCGAGCCCAAGTAGGGCAGCTGCAGTTGCTGAGGCAACTCCATGTTGTCCTGCTCCGGTCTCAGCGATAACGCGTTTCTTACCCATTCGCTTTGTTAACAGCGCTTGCCCTAAAACATTGTTGATCTTATGTGAGCCAGTGTGATTGAGATCCTCGCGCTTGAGCAAAATCCGAGCGCCACCGCAATGTTCGGCAAATCTATGTGCTTCGGTAAGGATGCTCGGTCGTCCTGAATAGGTCTTATGTAGATGCTCGAGTTCGGCGGCGAAGATTGGGTCGTCCTTTATTGACGCATGCATCTGCGCTAGTTCATCCAAGGCAGCAATAAGCGCCTCTGGCACATAGCGTCCGCCATAAGGCCCGAATAGTCCGGTGTCGAGGGTGACCGTCATGGCTATAGCCTACGGACTCTCTCCTGCTCTGCGCGATTTATAAATTCCGCGATGCTTCTGGCCGGATCGCCATCTTTTACGAGAGATTCACCGACCAAAATGCCCGCAGCGCCAAGGGCGCTCAAAGCGCCAACCTCCGCGCTATTGGAGATACCCGACTCTGCAATCAAGGTGATTGCTGGTGGTACCAACGGGGCAAGGGTGGCAAAAGCTGCCGGATTTATCTCAAGCGTTTTTAAGTTTCGAGCGTTGATGCCAAGGAGGTCGATGGTGAGTATTTTTTTATCTGAGAGGTGAATCACTCGGTCAATCTCCTGTGCATCGTGAACTTCGATGAGAGTTCTCATGCCGAGTGTATGGGTGAGCCTCGAGAATTCAATGAGCTGGTCATCACTCAATGCCGCAACAATGAGCAGGATGATATCTGCCCCATATGCCCGCGCTTCATAAATTTGATAACTATCCACGATAAATTCTTTTCTCAACACCGGGATAGTGACCGCGCTACGAACTGCTGCAAGGTCAGCTAGCGAGCCTTTGAATCTGCGCTCTTCTGTCAGAACGCTTACCGCGCATGCTCCGCCCGCTTGATATTGCCGAGCGAGTTCTGCTGGGTCATCGATTGAAGCCAGCGCACCTTTACTGGGAGATGATCTTTTTACTTCAGCGATGACGCCAAAGGTACCCATTCGAAAATGTGCGAGCACATCTATCGGCAACCCAAATGATGTTTCTTGCGCACGGAGGATGATTTCATCGAGTGGAGTTACTTGCTTGCGTGCATCGAGATCTTCCCGTACTCCTTCGATAATCTCATCGAGAACGGTCATCGGATCGCCTTAGATATAGTCTTACGTGCGCTAACGAAATTAATGAGTGGACTTCTTGCGTCCAAAACCTGCGCTCTTCATGACCAAGCCCACAATTGCACCAAGTGCTACAACGACGAACCCAGCTATTGCTACTGGAACGTTCGCCATGGGAATAGCGATGCCGGCGATGACAGACCCAACAATCACGATAATCGTGGTAGCCCAAGCGGCGGGGGTATTGCCATGGTTATTGATGCTAGACATTCTCGCTCCCTTTAAAGCTCACACGTTAATACGGCATGCTCTATTGCAATTGCTATCACAGAACCAACAACGAAATTTTACCGCACCTAATCCTCAGTTGGGTCTTCACCTTTATCGAGCGCGCGCCATGGATCTCTTACCCGCTCATACCGAGAGGGCAATCCCGCGCGCCTGGCTCCTCGGCGGACAAACAGGGGGCGAAGTAACAACGCTACGACCGTAGCCAGCGCGACAAGTGCGAGCACCGCCGACCATACCTCAAGACGTTCAGAGAGATTTCGCGATGCGAAGAGAAGGGCCAGTAGCGCAAGAAGTAAGAGCGCGAGGCTTTTTTTCTTTCGCACTAGAGGGGCTTACGTAGTGAATTCGCCGTTGCAATGGCGCTCAGCACCGCGGCGGCTTTATTGACACACTCTTGTTCTTCATTTTCAGCCACTGAATCTGCGACAACTCCCGCACCAGCTTGCACATATGCAATTCCATCTTTGATGAGCGCAGTGCGAATAGCGATAGCCGAATCGAGATTGCCTCGAAAATCGATATACCCAACGATGCCACCGTATAGCCCGCGACGAGTTGGTTCTAACTCTTCAATAATTTCCATGGCGCGCGGCTTAGGTGCGCCTGAAAGAGTCCCGGCAGGAAAGACTGCTGAAAGTGCTTGCACAACAGAGACATCGTCATTCAATTCTCCGACGACCGTGGAGACTATATGCATGACATGCGAGTATCGTTCGATATTCATAAATTCAGTTACTTCGACAGAGCCTGCCTTGCATACTCGCCCGAGATCATTTCTGCCAAGGTCAACCAACATGAGATGTTCGGCTCGCTCTTTAATATCTGCTAACAGCTCATCAGCTAACTTATTATCTTCTGCCTCACTCTTTCCGCGTGGTCGAGTTCCTGCGATGGGGTGAACCATTGCTACTCGATCGGTGATTTTAACCAAGGCTTCGGGGCTGGATCCGACTACATCAATGCCATCGGTGAAACGTAAGAGGTACATGTATGGACTTGGATTATGCAATCGAAGCATCCGATAAACATCCAATGCGCTGGCATCGATTTGCGTTGTAAAGCGCTGCGAAAGAACTACCTGAAACGCCTCTCCAGCGAGAATCTCTTCCTTGATCTTTACAACAGCCGCGCAGTAATCAGCCGCGCTCGTGTTACGTTCAAATTTCGGCTCCACTTTTGGGCCTTGGTACGAGATTTCGCTCGACGCATCACCGGTTAAATCGTCTTGCATTCGATCTAGCCGCGCAATCGCTTCAAGATATGCCTCATCAACTCGCTCGCTGCTGCCATCCCAATTGATTGCATTAGCAATCAAGGTGAGTGAACCGGTCGTATGATCGAAAATTGCCAAATCAGAGATCAACATGAATGACATCTCAGGTATATGTAGATCATCTTTGGCAACAGAGGGAAGTTTCTCCATTCTTCGAACCGCGTCGTAGCCCATGAATCCAACCAGGCCACTAGTCAGCGGTGGCAAACCAGCAAGCGCAACGCTTCTCAGATGCGATGTCGTAATCTCAAGCGCCACCAATGGATCGATTCCTTCTGGTGCGCCCGCAGGTTTGGTTCCGCTCCACGTGGCAACTCCCCCACGCTCGGTTAATGTGGCATCGCTGCGCACGCCGATAAAGGAGTAACGAGACCACGTTCGACCATTTTCAGCTGATTCAAGGAGAAAAGTGCCAGGTCGCTCTTTAGCAAGTTTGCTGTAAAGACTAAGTGGAGTCTCCGAATCAGCAAGGAGCGTGCGCGTCACCGGAATGACCGTGTGATTCTTGGCAAACTCGCGGAAGTCTTCGATACGCATTAACTAATCCGTTGCCCAAAACAGCTACGTGCGCCGGTGTGGCATGCCACTCCAGACTGTTCTACTCGCATCAACAGCGCATCGCTATCGCAATCGCTGTCAATCGAAACAACACGTTGCGTATTTCCAGATGTGGCGCCCTTGATCCAGAGTTCACCTCGACTTCTACTCCAGTATGTTGCGTTTCCCGTTGTAATGGAATGGAGCAACGCTTGTCGATTCATCCATGCAAGCATTAATACTTCAAGAGTTGTGGCTTCCTGAACAATGACAGGTACTAGCGCGTCGGGCGCGGAAAGTCGAACCTCGAGCTCTTCTGGTAATGCTGGCACGCTTTCCACTCCGATATTCTCCCCTATTTCAACGAATGATGTAGCCGCGACTTCGCAGGTGCTCCTTTACTGCGCCAATCCGGAAAACGCCAAAGTGAAATACCGAAGCGGCTAGCAGCGCGTCAGCACCGGCCGCAATCGCCTTCTCAAAGTCATTGAGCGAGCCCGCCCCTCCACTTGCAATAAGCGGGGTCCGACAATGGCGCCTAGCCAGCGAAATCATTTCGATGTCATATCCGGCTCGAGTGCCATCGGCATCCATGGAATTAAGTAGCACTTCCCCGATGCCACGACGACATCCCTCTTCAATCCATGCAATCGCATCGACGCCAGAACTCTGCCGACCTCCATGCGTAGTGACTTCAAAACCACTTGGCGTATTTGCCCGTCGCGCATCTACAGAGAGAACGAGTACCTGTGATCCAAACCGTTCACTAATCTCATTGATGAGCTCTGGACGAGCAAGAGCTGCAGTATTCACAGAGACTTTATCTGCCCCTGCCCGTAATAATTTATTGACATCATCAACCGTTCGCACACCACCGCCAACTGTCAGCGGAATGAAAACCTCTTCTGCGCAGCGCGATACCACTTCATACATAGTCTCGCGGGCCGCGCTACTTGCGGTGATGTCCAAGAATGTGAGTTCGTCTGCGCCTTCCGCGTTATAAACCTTGGCCATTTCGACTGGATCGCCAGCATCGACGAGATTGGTGAAATTCACTCCTTTGACTACGCGACCATCGGTCACATCGAGGCAGGGAATGATACGAATAGATGGGCGATTACTCATTGTGCTGCAATCAGCGCTTCCTGCATTGTGAAAGCCCCCGCGTAGAGAGCCTTGCCAACGATAGAACCTTCAATGCCAATCTCCGTCAACGCGCGAAGCGCTCGAATATCATCAAGAGTTGATACGCCCCCACTTGCGATAATCGGTGCTTTAGTTGCAGCTGCGACCTCTTTTAGCAATGTGATATTTGGACCTTGCATCGTTCCATCTTTTGCGACATCTGTAACAACGTAACGAGAACATCCATCACGATCGAGGCGTTCTAGAGTCTCGAAAAGATTCCCACCTTCTTGAGTCCAGCCACGGGCAGCGAGCGTATGTCCGCGCACATCGAGCCCCACAGCAATTTTCTCTCCATGCTTCTTAATCACGGTAGAGGTCCATTCTGGGTTCTCGAGCGCTGCAGTGCCCAAATTGATCCGAGCGCACCCAGTTGCCAATGCGCGCGATAACGATTCATCGTCACGAATACCACCTGAAAGCTCAACGTTGATATCAAGCTTGCCCACAACTTCCGCAAGTATCTCGTGGTTGCTCCCACGACCAAATGCGGCGTCTAGGTCCACGAGATGTAGCCATTGCGCGCCGGCGCTCTGAAAGTCGAACGCTGCAGCAAGTGGTTGGCCATAGCTAGTTTCACGGTGTAGCTCTCCTTGGACCAATCGGACAGCTTTGCCATCTTTTACATCAACAGCTGGCAGTAATATCAACGACATGTTGCGATCCAATTCTCGATAAGGGTTGCACCGGCATCCCCTGATTTCTCAGGATGAAACTGAGTTGCACTCAGCGGTCCATTCTCCACTGCGGCGATGAATGCGCTGCCATATTCGCTCCACGTAACTTTCGCTGGGGCCATGCTCTCAGAAAGGTGCAACTCCCACGCTTGCGCTGCATACGAGTGCACAAAATAGAAACGTTCATTCGTTACGCCTCTAAAAAGCGTGGAACCTTCGGCAACCTTAACCTCACTCCAGCCCATGTGCGGCAGAACATCCGACGGCAACTGCTCCACAGTTCCTGGCCACTGTGCAAGACCGTTGCGAGTTACCCCATGTTCGACGCCAGTAGTAAAGAGGACTTGCATTCCGACGCAAATTCCGAGCGTGGGTCGATTTGCCACCAAACGCGCATCCACGATTGCAGATGCACTCACTGTTTCAAGGCCATCCATACACGCTGCGAACGCGCCAACTCCTGGGATAACTAGCCCATCAGCTTCGATACACATTTGAGTATCAGAGGTGATTTCGGCCGCAAATCCGTGACGAGAGAATGCTCGCTGCGCAGAACGAACATTTCCAAAACCATAATCAAGAATTGCAATCAAAGGGTGCCTTTGGTGGAAGGAATTCCCGCAACTCCATCTCGTGCGACAGCATCTCTGAGTGCTCGCGCAACTGCCTTGAATTGCGCCTCCATGACGTGATGCGCATTTCTGCCTTCAAGTACGCGCACGTGCAAAGCGATTCGCGCCTCGGCAATTAACGATTCCCAAATGTGGCGAGTCAAAGTTGTGTCGTAGGTGCCGATAAGCTCGACAATTTCAGGTTGGCGATGGATCAGGTACGGACGACCTGAAAGGTCTACTGCGGCTTGCACGAGAACCTCATCTAGCGGCACGGTTGCATCGCCAAAGCGACGAATACCTGATTTATCCCCAAGCGCTTCGCGTAAGGCTTGTCCTAATGCTAAAGAAGTGTCCTCGACCGTGTGATGAGCATCGACTTCGATATCTCCGGTGGTCTTCACAGTGAGATCAAATCCAGCATGCTTTCCTAATTGATTCAACATGTGATCAAAGAACGGCACCTGCGTCTCTATTGATATCTGGCCACTTCCATCAAGCTCCAGATCAATGTGGACCGATGACTCTTTGGTGGTGCGATCAACTACTGCTCGACGACTCATCGTGCCCCCTTATGTGAGATCTCGCCCGTATTAGAGCGAGATTTTACCCTTTAAATTTACTCCCGTGCCTTAGCCATTGCGGCAATGAACCTATCGTTCTCCTCGGGAGTTCCAATTGTCACGCGCAGTGCACCTGGCAAGCCCACGTCTCGAATCAACACCCCTTCGGCAAGCAATTTCTGCCAAAGCTCCCCTGGCGTAGCGGTGGCAAAGAGGAAGAAATTAGCTCCGCTGTGCACTGTGCGCACGCCAAGCTTCTCCAGTTGTTGCATCACTCGCTCACGCTCCTTTGACAGGAGCGCGACGTTACCTAAAAGTTCTTGCGAGTAAGAGAGCGCCACAAGCGCCAGTGATTGCGTAGCGGTACTCAAGTGATAAGGCAGTCGAACCAATTGCAAAGCATCAATGACTTTCGGATTAGCGACCAAGTAGCCGACGCGAGTGCCAGCAAAGGCAAATGCTTTACTCATCGTTCGAGAGACAAGAATGTTGGAATGTCGCTCAATAAGTGTGACAGCGCTTGGCTCTGATGAGAACTCTTGGTACGCCTCATCAACCACCAAGAGCGCATTTCGCTCTCGACATAGATCGGCTATGCGCTCAATATCTGCGAGTGGGGCAACGGTTCCTGTTGGGTTATTAGGTGTGGTGAGAAAGATGAGAGTTGGAGTGTGCGCGCTCATTGCTTCTCTAGTTTTTTCACGATCTATCGAGTAATCACTATCTCGCTCGACAGCAATCCATTTCGTTCCGACCGAACGGGCGATATTGCGATGCATGGAGTACGAAGGTTCGAAACCAAGGGCGCTTCGACCGAATCCCCCGAATGCGAGGAAGATGGTTTGAAGAATTTCATTACTACCGTTTGCGGCCCATACCGAGCGTTCATCAAAGGTCGTATCGGAGAGTTGGTTGATATATCGCGCAAGCGCGCGGCGAAGTTCAATCGCATCTCGATCTGGATAGCGATTGAGGCGTCCGCCAACTTCACTTAACGCTCGTTCAAGATCCTTCACAAGAGCACGACTTGGACCAAACGGGTTCTCGTTGGTGTTCAGACGAACTGGCACGTCTAACTGCGGCGCGCCATAAGGAGTTTGATCAGCAAGATCTGCGCGAAGTGGCAGCCATGCCGGCCATTGATTAGTCATGCGCGAAACCGTGCCGCGATTGCCTCGCCGTGCGCCGGAAGATCTTCGGAGTTCGCGAGCGTAATGACGGTCTCGGCTACTTGCTCGAGAGCAGCCTTTGAATAATTCACAAAGTGTAAACCCTTCAAGAAGGTTTGCACTGAGAGTCCACTCGAATGGCATGCGCATCCACCAGTCGGGAGAACGTGATTCGAGCCTGCGGAATAATCACCCAGTGATACTGGAGCAAATGAGCCAATGAAGATTGCGCCGCCATTTCGCACGTGTTTGGCAACCGACTCTGCATCACGAGTATGTATTTGCACATGTTCGCCTGCATAGCCATTAAGCACGTGAAGGCCTTGTTCAATATCTTTCACGATTACAATTGCGGATTGAACTCCGCTAAGTGCAGTTGCGATTCGTTCACTATGTTTGGTCTTGTCTATCCGAATCTCTAATCGCCGCTTCACCTCTTCGGCGAGAGTGCGGCTGGTGGTAACAAGCACAGCTGCAGCAATCGTGTCGTGCTCTGCTTGACTAATGAGATCAGCAGCGACGTAATCGGCGTCTGCAGAATCATCTGCGAGAATGATGATCTCTGTTGGGCCTGCTTCTGAATCGATACCGATGATTCCCCGTAGCGCACGCTTTGCCGCAGCAACATAGACATTGCCAGGTCCTGTCACCATATCGACTGCTTGACATCCGATTCCATAAGCAAACATGGCAACTGCTTGTGCACCTCCAACGGCATAGACCTCGTCGATCCCCAAGAGCGCACATGTTGCCAAAATCGTCGGGTGTGGCAAACCACCAAATTCTCTCTGTGGTGGCGATGCAATAGCTATTGATTGCACGCCCGCAATTTGTGCAGGGATGACATTCATCATCACGCTGCTCGGATATACCGCGCGACCACCAGGGACATATAGCCCAACTCGATCGACCGGAACCCACCGTTCAGTTACCGTACCGCCAGGAATTACTGTCACGCTTTTTTCGGCACGTAATTGTTCCTGGTGAACTTTTCTAATTCGTTCGATAGAGAGCAGGAGGGCTTGCTTGACCTTCTCATCAAGATTCTCTAGAGCGCCCGATATTTCCGAAGGACTGACTCGAAGTGAGTGCGGACGCACCCCATCGAACTTCTCTCCCAAATCCAGAAGAGCGCTGACGCCACCGGTGCGAACGTGATCAATGATTTCTTGGACATCGCGCATCGCCCCTGCGACATCGAGAGTCGCGCGCGGAATCAGTGCGCGTATTTCATCGCGAGAGCTCTTGTTGGTGAGTTGAGCGCTCGCGTCGATTTCACGGATGATTGGGCGGCTCACTTACTCATTCTACTCAAGGAGCCATGGCGCGTGCTTAGACCAGACAGTTTGGCCCTAAAAGGGCTTTCAAATCAGCGCTTAGGCTTGCAGTAGCGCTCACCTTTAACCCTTCGTCGATAGTCAACAAGGTGTTCTCGGTTGCGCTCTCCAGCCGAAGATGTACATCCGTTGTGCCAGGGTGCGAACGCAATACCTCTTTCATCCGTTCAACAACGGGCGGTGTGCATCGAGCTAATGGCAGGGTAATGACCAATGGTCCTTTTCGCTCTTGATGAAGATCCGGTAGCGACATTTCCATCAAGATGAATTTTGGGACCTCTTCGCGACGATCAACCCGCCCCCTAACGAGGACGATGACATCTTCTCCCATCATCGTCGCGTATTGATTGTAGGTATTCGAAAAAGCCATCACATCGATTGCTCCGCTGAGGTCTTCGAGGGTGACAATGGCCCACGATGCCCCTTGTTTGGTGACCTTTCTTTGGATGCCGGTAATAAGACCAGCGATCGTCATTACTTCGTCCCCATGATTTCCATGTAGCTCATCGCCTGATATCGCACTAATTGGTCGATCAGAGAGCGAGGCGAGCAGCGATTCGACGCCAAGTAGTGGATGGTCAGAAACATAGAGTCCAAGCATTTCTCGTTCGTGTGCGAGAAGCGTGCGCTTATCCCATTCATCGACTGGGTAATCTAAATCTATACTGGCAACTTGATTCTCGTTTGCCCCTCCGAAGAGATCAAACTGTCCAATAGCTTCAGCGCGTTTGGTCTCTGAAACACTGTCGAGCGCCTCGAGATAGATGGCCATCAAACCGCGACGAGAATGTCCGAGCGAATCGAAGGCGCCGCCTTTGATTAACGATTCTAAAGTTTTCTTGTTGCAAACCTGAGCATCTACTTTCGCTAGAAAATCTCCAAAAGAGGTGAAGGAGCCTTTGCTCTCGCGAGCTTTTCTGATTAATTCGACAGCGCCTGTTCCAACATTTCGGATTGCGGCCAGACCAAAACGAATATCTTTGCCGCGCGGTGTGTAATCAGATTCAGACTCGTTGACATCTGGGGGCAAGACTTTTATCCCCATTCTGCGACATTCACTTAAGTACAGCGCACTCTTATCTTTATCATCGCGGACGCTTGTGAGCAGCGCTGCCATGTACTCCGTCGGAAAGTTGGCTTTGAGGTATGCAGTCCAGTACGAGACCATGCCATAGCCCGCGCTGTGCGCGCGATTAAATGCATAATCCGAGAACGGAACGAGAATCTCCCAGAGCATGGAGATTGCATTATCAGAGTAGCCCCGCTCCTGCATTCCAGCTTGAAATGGGATGTACTCTTTATCAAGAATCTCTTTCTTCTTCTTGCCCATAGCGCGACGCAAGAGATCTGCGCCACCAAGTGAGAATCCGGCTAGTTTTTGAGCAATGGCCATGACCTGCTCTTGGTACACAATCAAACCGTAAGTATCTCCAAGGATCTCTGCGAGTGGTTCTGCCAATTCGCGATGAATGGGAATTACCGGTTTGCGATTGTTTTTTCGATCCGCATAATCATTGTGCGCATTAGCACCCATAGGACCAGGTCGATAGAGAGCGATTACCGCTGAGATATCTTCGAATGAATCTGGCGCTAGCGATCGCAAGAGCGAACGCATGGGGCCACCGTCGAGCTGGAAGACACCAAGGGTCTCACCTCGCGAAAGGAGCTCATACGTTTTCTTATCGTCTAATGCCAGATCTTCGAGTGCGAAAGAAATCCCCTGATTACTTTTGATGTTAATCAGACAGTCATCCAAAACGGTGAGGTTGCGCAAGCCAAGAAAATCCATTTTAAGGAGACCAAGCGATTCGCAAGCACCCATATCGAATTGAGTGATGATGGATCCATCCGCCTCGCGTCGTTGAATCGGAATAACATCAAGGAGCGGCTCTTTGCTCAGAATTACACCCGCGGCATGCACGCCCCATTGACGCTTGAGACCCTCTAAACCTTTCGCGGTGTCAATGACCCGCTTGGCTTCGACATCACTGTCATAAAGCGCTCGCACTTCGCCCGCCTCAACGTATCGCTCATCATCTGGATTAAAAATTCCCTCGAGCGAAATATCTTTACCCATTACTGAGGGTGGGAGAGATTTATTGATTTTCTCTCCGATTATGTATGGCAACCCCAACACTCGCGTTGCATCTTTCACCGCTTGTTTCGCCTTGATTGTTCCGTACGTAATGATTTGGGCAACTCGCTCTTCACCATAACGTGAGGTCGCATATTGAATCATTTCGCCTCGATGGCGCTCGTCGAAGTCAAGATCGATATCAGGCATTGAAATACGCTCCGGATTGAGAAAGCGCTCAAAAAGCAAGCCGTGCTTAATAGGATCAAGTCCGGTGATTCCTAGCGCGTACGCAACAACTGCGCCTGCCGCCGAACCACGTCCAGGGCCGACACGAATTCCTTCTTTGCGCGCGTAGTTCACAAGGTCGGCAACCACAAGGAAGTACCCAGGAAAACCCATCTGACAGATAACTTGCACTTCGTACGCCGCACGCTTCAGATGTTCTGGCGGTACGCCATCAGGAAAACGTGTTGCCAGGCCGCGCGCAACTTCCTTCTCCAACCATGATTCCTCGGTTTCACCCTTAGGGACAGGAAATTGCGGCAGAAGATTCTCTCCTTCGCGGAAGGAGATCTGACACCGCTCTGCAATCAAAAGAGTGTTGTCGCAGGCTTCAGGAATCTCAGCAAAGAGTTCGCGCATCTGTTGAGCAGATTTCAGGTAGAACTCGTCATTATCGAATTTGAAACGTTTTGGATCAGCAAGAGTTGATCCCGATTGGATGCAGAGCAGGGCAGCATGCGCTTGCTCATCTTCTTTGTAGGTGTAGTGGAGATCATTCGTTGCGAGCAACGGAATATTGAGGTCCTTTGCGAGTTTTAATAGATCTGTTCGAGTTCGTTTTTCGATCTCTATTCCATGCTCCATCAACTCAAGAAAGTAATTCTCTTTGCCGAAGATTTCTTGATAGTCGCCAGCAGCTTTCTTTGCTCCTGCATAGTCGCCCATGCGAAGCCGTGTTTGGATTTCACCGCCTGGGCAACCAGTGGTTGCGATCAAACCTGCTGAATATTGTTGCAACAACTCTCGATCCATTCGAGGCTTGTAGTAATACCCTTCAAGCGACGCTAATGACGAAAGCTTAAAGAGATTACTCATCCCGTTGTTGTTCTGGGCAAGAATTGTCATGTGGGTATAGGCCCCTCCGCCAGAGACATCATCTTCCCCACCTTCAGCCCACTTGACGCGCTTGCGATCATGGCGTGAACCGGGGGCGATGTATGCCTCAATACCGATGATGGGTTTAACGCCGACAGCTTGTGCGCTTTTGTAGAACTCGTATGCACCAAAGAGATTGCCGTGATCTGTTATCGCGATTGCGCGTGCCTGCGGGTTCTCAACCTTTGCCACCTCACCAACGAGCTCCTTGACGCGAGCGGCACCATCGAGCATCGAGTACTCGGTATGGACATGGAGGTGGACAAAATCGTTGGTGCTCACGGTTGGGAAATGTAGCGCCTTGCCTAGGAAGGGTTACGTAGGCTGGCTAAAGCGCTGCTCAGGTCGGCTGGGTAGGCGCTGGTAAAGCTCTCTTCCTGCCCGCTACCTGGGTGGATGATGGTCAAGCGGTGGGCATGGAGCCACTGCCTGGTCAGCCCCAAAGCCTTGGCAAAGGTTGGGTCGGCGCCATACATCAAGTCGCCAACGAGGGGGTGGCGCAGCGCTGCAAAGTGCACCCGAATCTGATGAGTTCGCCCCGTCTCCAACTCGACCTCTACCAATGTGGCGCCAGCAAAACTTTCAAGCGTTTGATAGTGGGTGATGCTTGGTTTTCCATCGGCCACAACAGCAAACTTAAATTCATCGCGTGGATGGCGGTCGATTGGCGCATCAATCGTCCCGCGCGTGGGATCTGGATGTCCCTGCACGATTGCGTGATAGATCTTCTGCACCTGACGAGCACGAAACTGTTCTTTCAAGGAGAGATACGCTCGATCAGATTTTGCTACGACCATTAATCCTGAGGTGCCAACATCTAGGCGATGAACGATTCCGGCTCGCTCTGTTGGCGCAAGGTGTGAGAGCGAAATTCCACGTGCCGTTAAGACACCAACAACAGTAGGCCCACTCCAACCGATTGATGGGTGCGCTGCAACACCCAGTGGCTTATCGATAACAATAATGTCGTCATCGCTGTACACCACTTTAAGTTCGGGAAGATCTGATGTATCCAGCTGGGCAATACGACCAGCTTCATGAACAATGTCGATCTCAATTACATCACCTGCAGCAAGTCGGGCAGATTTATCCACTCGCTTACCGTTGACAAAAATCGCCCCGCGTTCAGCCGCGGCGGCGACCATTGTGCGAGAGAGTCCGAGCGCGCGAGCAAGTGCAGCATCGACGCGTTCGCCATCGAGCCCCTCAGGAATTTCTAACGTGCGCGTTTGAGTGATTTCATGTGGTTCATTTGGTTGGCTCATCGATTATCTCCGTGATAACTTCCGCCGCGCCACGAAAGCACAGCCATTACGGCAACGGAAAGGACAATCGCTGAATCGGCAATATTAAATAGCGCCCAATTTGGTAGGCCGATCCAATCGACAACGTGGCCGCGAAATGGTCCGGGATCGCGGAAGAGACGATCGGTGAGATTGCCCATGACGCCACCGATTAATCCAGCCCACGGATAGCTCCATGCGCGAATCGAAACGCGTGGGATACGAATGAGAAGATAAAGGAGGACGAAAACACTGATGGCGGTGAGGGCAAAGGTGGCGCCAGTAAATGAGCTAAATGCCGCGCCGGGATTACGTGCAAACTCCCAACGCAAAAATCGTCCAATGACATATTGAACTGGTTTACCTTCAAGCGTTTTGACTGCCCAGATTTTCGTGGCGAGATCGAGTAGGTAAACGGCGAGCGCACCGCTAAAGATAATCCGCCAATGCGAAGTGCGAATTAGCGTCGCTCCTCTTTCTGTTTGCAGAGCATGCAGAGTGTGGCCCGAGGGAACACTTGTAGTCGCGCTTTACCAATTGGGTTTCCGCAGATTTCACATTTGGTGTAGCTACCTGCCGCGATGCGCGCGAGCGCTAATTCTGTTTGCAAGACAAGATCTTGCGCGTTGTAAACAAGCGAGAGCTCATGCTCTCGTTCAAAAGTCTTAGTTCCCGCATCGGCCTGATCATCGCCAGCGCCATCCGAGGAATCTTGCAATAACTCAGCGGCCTGAGCCTCTGCAGAGGCAAGCTCTTGCTTATACGTGGCGAGATCTTTTGTTAGTCGAACCTTCATCTCTTTTAATTCATCTTTGCTCCACGGATTCTCTGAGCCCGAGACAATCAAAGGCGTAGGAATGTCTCGTAACGGCTTCAAGGCATGTTTACTCTTACGCTCGACCTTCGGTGGTGGCGGCAGTAATAGGCGTCTTTGGAAACCATCGTTAGGAGTACTTGCGCTCGTAGCACTCGATGGCGCCGAAGAAGTTGCCGGGCTCGCTCCCGCACTCCCTCCAGCAGAGTTACTTGCCTTGCTGGCCTTGCCCGCCTTGCCAGCAGCTGGCGCGCTCTTGGCTGGTGCCGGTGTTGGTGCGCTCGCGCTCTTCTTGGGAAATGGTCGCCCCTTACTTGCCGCAGGAGCTTTCTTGATGGGCTTGGCAGGGGCTTTCTT
>CAZLOJ010000003.1:33012-60134 GCA_964561165.1 uncultured Bifidobacterium sp.
AGATATAAAGAATGCATCAGAATTCAGAGGATGAGCCGGGAGCGCACTGCATATGAATCCACCGATCAACTCACGCACATATGAGGCCTTGCCAACGCATGTAGACCTTCCTGCGATGGAACGTGAGATTCTTGAATTTTGGAAGCGCAGTAGCATCTTCGACAAAAGCATTGCTGCTCGAAATGTAGCGGGCGCACAGCAGTGGAGCTTTTATGAAGGTCCCCCCACGGCAAATGGCCTACCTGGCACCCACCACATCGAAGCGCGCGTATTCAAGGATGTCTTTCCACGTTTTCATACGATGAAAGGAAAGTACGTTCCTCGTCGCGCTGGTTGGGATTGTCACGGACTGCCGGTCGAGCTTGCCGTAGAGAAAGAACTTGGTTTTACCGGAAAGCAAGATATCGAGAAATACGGCGTAGCTCAGTTCAATCAAAAATGTCGCGATTCGGTATTGCGCCATGTCGATGCATTTACTGAGATGACCGAGCGCATGGGCTTCTGGGTTGATTTTGATAAGGCCTATTGGACAATGTCGAGTGAGTACGTGGAGAGCGTTTGGTGGTCACTCGCGCAGATTTGGAAGAAGGGCTTACTCGTGCAAGACCATCGCGTTGCGCCGTATTGCCCGCGCTGTGGCACAGGGCTCTCCGATCACGAACTTGCGCAGGGCTACGAGAACATCACAGACCCCTCGGTCTATGTGAAGTTTCCGATCACTTCTGGACCGTTTGAAAAGTTGGGCGCATCGTTTCTTGTGTGGACGACAACCCCTTGGACGCTCGTTTCTAACACTGCAATCGCGGTTCACCCTGAAGTCACGTATGTGTTGGCAGAGAGTGAGAGCGAGAAACTAATCGTTGCCGAAGATCTGCTGAGTTCTTTAGGTGATGGTTTTACCGTCACAGAGAAGATTTCTGGACGAGAGCTCGAGCATACGAAATACCGCAGACCATTTGATTGGATTGAGATTCCTGATGCACATTTCGTGGTGCTCGCGGAGTATGTAACAACAACCGATGGAACGGGGCTAGTTCACCAATCCCCTGCCTTCGGCGCCGACGATCTCCAAGTCTGTCGAAAATACAACCTCCCAGTTGTTAATCCGATCATGGGCGACGGCACCTTTGAGAAATCCATTCCATTAGTGGCAGGCATGTTCTTCAAAGAGGCAGACAAACCGCTCGTGAAAGAACTCAAAGCACATGGACTACTTTTCAAACAACAAAATTATGAACACTCCTACCCACATTGTTGGCGATGCCATACGCCGCTGATGTATTACGCACAACCCTCCTGGTACATCCGTACTACGGCGATCAAGGACGCGTTACTGCGCGAGAATGAGAAGACCGATTGGCATCCGGGGACTATCAAAACAGGTCGTTATGGGGATTGGCTCGAAAACAACATCGATTGGGCTCTCTCCAGAAATAGATACTGGGGCACTCCGCTACCTATCTGGCGCTGCGAAAACGGCCACATGATCTGTGTGGAATCACTCGCTGATCTCTCAACGCGCGCCGGTAAGGACTATTCCGCCCTCGATCCGCACCGTCCTTATGTCGATGATGTTCTGCTCACGTGTACCGAGTGCCAGAAGCCTATGGCGCGAGTGCCTGAAGTAATTGATTGTTGGTACGACTCTGGCGCAATGCCATTTGCCCAACTTGGCTATCCGCATAAACCAGGTTCGCATGAGGAGTTTGCGGCAACCTATCCAGCAGATTTCATCTGTGAGGCAATTGATCAAACTCGTGGCTGGTTCTACACGTTGATGACAATTGGCACTCTAGTATTTGATGAATCATCGTATAAAACTGTGCTCTGCCTTGGTCATATTCTCGATAAAGATGGTCGCAAGATGAGTAAGCATCTAGGCAATGTGCTCGAACCCATTCCGCTCATGGATCGACATGGTGCAGATGCCGTTCGATGGTTCATGTTGGCCGCTGGTTCTCCCTGGTCGGCTCGTCGAGTAGGCCATGATGCAATTAGTGAAGTTATTCGCAAATCACTTCTGACCTATTGGAATACCGTCTCATTCTTGACTTTGTACGGAAGCGTTGCGAATTTCATCCCCACAGGAGAACTTCACCTCACTCATTCATTAGATCGTTGGATTATCGCCGAACTCAATCAAACCATCGCAACAGTTGATGGGGCATTGAACGATTTTGATTCACAAGAGGCTGGTCGCGCGCTAGCCCACTTCATTGACGATCTCTCGAATTGGTATGTCCGTCGCTCACGCAGGAGATTCTGGGATGGCGAAGTCGATGCGCTCGAGACGCTCCATCATTGCATCGAGCAGCTCACACTGCTTATGGCGCCTATGGTTCCATTTATCTCAGAACAGGTGTGGCAGAAGGTGCTGCGACCAGTCGACAGCTCCCTTCCAGAATCGGTCCATCTCGCCGACTTCCCCACCTCTTATTCGAAGCTAATTGACCAATCTTTGATGACTAAGGTGGCAACCACTCGGAGAATCGTCGAACTGGGACGAGCTGCGCGAGCAACCTCGCAAGTCAAAATCAGGCAACCGTTAGGCAGAGCGCTTGTTGCTGGATATTCACTCTTAGATTCAGAGCTGCAAGAACAAATCGCCGATGAACTTAACGTCCATCGAATTGAAGATATCTCACAGGTCGGAAGTGATCTGGTGACCTATGCGGTGAAAGCAAACTTCCGAAGCCTTGGTGCTAAATATGGCGCCGCAGTCCAAGAGGCAGCTAAAGCAATCGCTAGCAAAGAACCTGGCGAACTTGTTCGTGCCGTACGAAGCGCAGGCACGGTGACGGTCGGAGAATTCGAAATCGCTATTGAAGATTTGGTCATCACTGAAACGCCAAAATCTGGCTGGGCTGTTGCAAGTCATGACGGGGAATCAGTCGCGCTAGATCTTGAACTCAATCCCGAGTTAATAACAGAGGGTTTTATCCGCGAAATCATTCGCGTGATTCAAGAAGAGCGCAAGCAAAGTGGCTTGCACGTCTCTGACCGAATTTATCTAGCTTGGAACGGAGACGAGGAGATCATTCGCGCTTTCGCTTCAGGTGGCGAAGGGATTGCTCAAGAAGTTTTGGCGCTATCGATTACCCGAAATGAACTCCTTACTCTGCCAGGTTCCGATTCTGGCGACGATCACTTGCCAATAGCAATTGAAATCACGAAAGTTTAGATAACTAGAGCATCCGAGCAAACGGTATTAGTAGTGAAACGAGTAAAAAGACCGCGATATAGGCAAGGTCAAAACTCACTGCTCCCATGCGGATTGGTGGGATGAAGCGGCGCGCGAAATTAAGTGGCGGATCCGTGATTGCGTAAATCAACTCCACCAATGCCAACACAGGACCCTTTGGTCTCCAGTTCCTGGCAAACATGCGCACATAGTCAAAGATTAATCTGCCAATAAGGATGTAAATGAAGATTTGCAGGATGGTTGCAAGAAGTGCACCGAAGGCGCTCATAGCGCGTGATCAGCTCTGATTGAAGAAGCTTGCTTCGGCGGCTGCAAATTTATCTTCAGCGCTAACTTTTACATTTGGCGGTGAAAGGAGGAAAACTTTTGCGGTCACTCGTTCGATAGAGCCACGATGACCGAAAACTAAACCTGCAGCGAAATCAACAAGGCGCTTGGCATCTGCATCGTCCATGTCAGTGAGATTCATAATCACCGGAGTGTGGTCGCGATAGTGCTCGCCGATTATCCGAGCATCGTTGTAACTATGCGGATGGAGCGTGATGATGCGATCAAGCACTGGTTCTTCTTTGTAAACGGGAGTCACCGTCTCTACCGCACGAAATCTCGGAGCAGGTTCGGAGAGAACTGGTGTGCTCTCTGAGCGGGAGCCGAAGAATCTACTGCCTGAACTTTTTGCAACTGGAGAAACTTGAGGACGTGCTGGCGCAGCTGCCGCAGTTGATGCAGGGACAGAGTGGCTCTCTGAAGCGAGCGAATCGTCACTTCCATCGTCAACAAGTCCGAGATAGAGGGCAACTTTACGAAGTGGGCTCGACATAATGTCTAAATCTAGACCCCGGATGTGCGAGAACCCAGGATTGACGAGCCAATTCGCAGATGTGTCGCGCCGCAGGCGAGGGCTGGGATGAAGTCTCCACTCATGCCCGCCGAGATTTTTGTTATCGCAGGTGATAACGCGTTGAGCTCATAAAAAACCTTTTGAAGCCTTGCAAATGCGCTCTCTGGTTGCGCTTCGAGCGGGGCCACCCCCATGACACCTGTGAGGCAAATACCCGATAAGCGACCTGCGCTCTGCTCGATCTGGAGGTATGTGAGTAATTCGCGAGCGCCTGCAACGTTGATGCCACCTCTACCCGCGCTACCCGTGTGCTCTACTTGAGAATCCTCGTCTAACGAGATCTGAATCAAGCATTCCACGATCCGTTCATGTTTAATCGCCGAGTCTGAGAGCCCCTGGAGATACTTCTGATCATCGACCGAGTGGACAAGATTTGCCCATGAGCCGATAGATGCCAATTTGTTTCGCTGTAACTGTCCCTGATAGTGCCATCGAATATCCTTGAACTTGCTCTTTTGCGCCGTGGCAAAGTATTCAACTTTCTCGCGCGCCTCCTGCTCTCGGTTTTCTCCAAAATCACGGACTCCTAAGTTGTAGAGAATTTCTATGTCGCGCACTGGAAAATTTTTCGTCACAGCGATGAGTGTGATCTCAGAGCGATCTCGGCCGGCATCACGCACTGCCGTGGCAACCTGCGCTTGGACGCGAGCAAGGTTCTCGGCAATTTCTGCTTCACGATCCACGAACTACCACCCCCGCCTGACGTCCTGTGATCCGCTCGCGCCGAAAAGAATAGTAATCCTGACTTTCATAGGTACAGATACCGTTCCATTCTGCATTGAGCACCTCTGCAGCCGATTGTTTTTCAACGATAGAAAGAATCGACCGCGGAATATCGAGAGTGCTGCGCTGTATGTGATCATCTGTAGCTAGTGCGGATCGACCCACGACAAAACCCCGAGCGTAAGCGCGCTCGGCGAGCTCGTCTGCGATTTCGTAACAGCTTCCGCAGATGGTCGCCCCAATGTGGAGCGCGAAAGGTTCGTGAGCCATTAGAGCCAAAGCCTTTTCGACAATTCCATCGAATAATCCACGCCAGCCCACGTGAATAGCAGCAACGGTCGTTGCCCCGATGAGGAGCACTGGGGCGCAATCTGCAACGAGTACGGCAAGACCCACGCCAGGAGTTTTGGTGATGAGTCCATCGCACTCAGGAATCACATTTGAATCCGAAGCAGAATCAATTTCGATAATCGTGGAACCGTGCATTTGATTCATAAAAAAGAGTTGCTCTTTTTTTAGCGCTAAGGCACTAGCAAGAGCTGCACGATTGGCCAATACACAATCCAGGTCATCTCCCACATGGGTCGCAAGATTATTCTGGTGAAAGGGAGGAAGGCTCCGCCCAGGGCTAGGAGAGGTGCGCGATGTGAAGGTGTAGAAACTCTCCACCTTTATTCCTTGTACTCCGCGATAGCTTGCGTCTGATTACTTAAGAAAATCCGGTACATCTAATTCGTCGACAGTGCCATCTTCTTCGAAGATAATTCGCTTTCTGGTGGCCCCGCCACCCAGTGCGCTACCAGAGTTTGCGGGAATCGTCGCGGCAACCTCAACGGGGTCGTTCTTCTCCCGCACGGGCGCCACTGGTGTTTCAATCACCGGCACGTCAATCTTCGTCGGTTCGCCACTTTCAAAACCAGCGGCAATCACCGTGACTCGAACTTCATCGCCCAACGCGTCATCAATAACGGTGCCATAAATGATGTTGGCATCTGGATGAGCTGAGGCCGCTACCAATTCGGCAGCTTCACTAATTTCGAAGAGACCAAGATCCGAACCACCTGCGATGGAGAGCAACACGCCGTGCGCCCCATCAATCGATGCCTCAAGCAATGGGCTAGCAATTGCAGATTCGGCTGCGCGCGTTGCTCGGTTCTCACCTCGGGCGGATCCAATTCCCATCAACGCAGAACCAGCGCCATACATAACCGATCGAACGTCGGCGAAATCTAAGTTGATTAAACCCGGAGTGGTGATGAGATCAGTGATTCCCTGAACGCCAGCCAAGAGAACTTGATCGGCGCTCTTAAATGCCTCGAGAGCGGTAATCGTTCGGTCGGAGATAGAGAGTAATCGATCGTTTGGAATGACAATTAACGTATCGACCTCTCTACGAAGCGATGCGATTCCCTCGTCAGCTTGTGTTGCCCGACGCTTGCCCTCGAAGGTAAATGGTCGCGTGACAACACCAACTGTTAGCGCGCCCAACTCGCGCGCAATTCGAGCGACGATTGGAGCGCCACCTGTTCCTGTGCCGCCACCTTCACCAGCAGTAACAAAAACCATGTCAGCGCCGCGAAGCACTTCTTTGATCTCTTCTTCATGGTCTGCAGCAGCCTGACGTCCAACATCCGGTGAGGCGCCAGCACCTAATCCACGCGTAACTGCTCTACCGATATCTAATTTCACATCTGCATCACTCATGAGTAACGCTTGCGCATCTGTATTAATAGCGATGAACTCAACGCCCTTTAATCCAACGTCAATCATTCGATTGACAGCGTTAACCCCACCGCCACCAATGCCAACAACTTTTATTACTGCAAGATAATTTTGCGGGGTTACCACAGTTACGCCTTTCGACAGGAGATAACCCTCATTCTCTACTTGAGAGTGAGCGCTAACTCAAAACTTGGCGAGAAGGTAGAGGTATTCCCTTCGCTCTACAAACACCAACGCGTTTTTTCTTTGTTGTGTCGCGAGGGAATTTTCTGATTAACGAACAGTGGGCGTCAGAGGCGTGGCGATATCAACAAATCGCGCCCTTTTATTCTCAGGAGCTGCTAGTAGCGCGTCAAGAACGGTGAGTTTCGCCTCTTGATCGCCAACGCTCCCCCAAAGAATCTTGAGTCCGCCGCGAAGTTCAAGCGTGATTGATGCCTTACTCGGCAAATCAATTCTTGCCACTCGCTGGCGTATTTTCTTGGGCAAGGCGTCATATATTTGCATCGCATCACTGATAAAACGTCGGTCACCTGCAATAACCGGAACTCCTTGCGGAGCTCTTGTTACCTCTATGAAAGTCACACCATTTTTATCTCCAAGAAGAAATTTTCCCTGACGTGTGGCGAATGCAACATCAACCTCTCGCAACTCTATTGCGAGCTCAACGGTGTGGAACGGTTTTCGATTGATCTCAACGCCTGCAACTTCGGGGTAGACACTCAGCGCACGCGCCACATCCCCCGCATTGATGCGCGCCAATTTGTCACCTATATCAATGCCACTTTTCCGAATGATTTTTTTTGCTGTCAAAGTTTTCGAGCCCTTTAAGCCAGATACTTCGATCGAACGTATGTCAAAGATGCTTGACCAACCAAAGAGATATCCCAGCACCGCCACGAGGATGATGGGGATGAGTAACTTTTTAAACTTAACGCTCATTGATTGCTGAGATTATTTGAGGAGCCAGGGACGTCACATCCCCCGCCCCTAAGGTAAGAATGAGATCTCCTGCTTCTGCGTGCGAAATAGCAACGTCAATGGCGCGAATCAAATTAGGCTCAAAGATCGCCGAACCACCGTGCTCGTTAACGGTAGCGGCAATGACTGCGCTACTTGCGCCAGGAATTGGATCTTCTCCGGCACCATAGATATCCAGTAGAACCACATGGTCTGCCGCGGCTAAGGCCATGGCAAACTCTTGGGAGAAAGCCAACGTTCGTGAATATCGGTGTGGTTGGAAGATGGCAATAACTCGCCCGGCGCCGGCGGCAAGACGAGCTGTAGCAATTGTTGCTCTGATCTCCGTTGGATGGTGGGCGTAATCATCGATGATTCGAATGCCCCGCGCTGCTCCGCGCAACTCGAATCGTCGCCCTACTCCAGTGAATGTTCCTAAAGCCGAGATGGCACCTTGTGCTGGCGCATCCAATAAGAGCGCCATAGCCAAGGCCCCTGCGCAATTGTGAATGTTATGTTCGCCTGGGATAGCCAACTTCACCTCGCCGAGCGTCCTGCCCTGCCAAGTCGCTCGGAATACCGAAGATTCCGCTGCCGCATGAACGTGTGAGATTCGAAGATCTGCCCCTTGGCTCTGACCATATAAATATGTCTCAAGACCTAACTCACCAGCCTTCTTCGCAAGACGCGCGCTACCAGCATCATCTGCACAAAGAACCACACCGCGAGCCACTGTTGATAAGAGCTCCTCGAAGGCGCTGTTGATTGCTGCTTGGTCAGCAAAGTGGTCCACATGATCTACTTCGACATTGGTGATAATCGCATAATCCGGGTGGTATTCGATAAATGATCCATCAGATTCATCAGCCTCTACAACAAAGAATTCTCCTTGTCCATGGTGCGAGTTGGAACGGGAATCATGCGGCGTGCCACCAATGGCAAAGGAGGGATCCAACCCAAGATTTTGCAACATGATTGTCAGCATCGAAGTTGTGGTCGTTTTCCCGTGCGTGCCCGCAACGGCAATTGATGTGTACCCCTGCAAAAGCGTGGCCAATGCTTGAGCTCGACTGATCACCGGAATGCCTTGCTCCCGCGCCGCCTTGAGCTCTGCATTTGATTCTTTAATTGCGCTAGAAACCACAACGGTTTTAGCGGCACCAACATTGGAAGCGTGGTGCCCAATGTGAATTCTGCCCCCTCGAAGCGTGAGAGCTTCAAGGGTTGTCGAGTTTTTGATGTCAGATCCGGAGATTTCCAAGCCACGATCGATGCAGATTCGCGCAATACCGCTCATGCCAGCACCACCGATACCAATGAAATGCACTGGTGGATTCAAGAGAGCTGGATTTCTCATGATGCTAGGCAGTTCGCTTTGTGCTGCGTTTATTCTCGTTAGCAAGTTGACAAATGTTCATTGCCAAGATTTCTGCCGCTGATTCTCGGTCAGATGTTTTGGCAAAGCCCTCGCTCTCAAGAGTGGAAATAGCGGAAATGAGCGCATCCCGGGAGAGCGACTCGTTGTCAATAATCTGGACTCCTCCCCGCTTGGCTAACGCTTTCGCATTAAGAAATTGCTCACCATTTCCTATCGCAAGCGGAATTAACACCGCCGGAAGAGCGCTCGCCTCAATCTCGGCGCATGTGCCAGCGCCACTTCGTGCAATAACAAGATCTGCAGCGAGATAGGCCTGATCCATCTGGTCAATATAAGGCACGGGGTGATACCCCTCTGAACTAAGTGGCAGCGAATTTCCTGCTCCCACTGCATGCAGAATCTGAAACCCCCGGGCAACTATTTCATTGAGCGCTTGCGCAATAACATCGTTTACTTTTGTCGCACCCAGAGATCCGCCAAATATCAACATCGTTTTGCGATTGTGTTCAAGTCTAAAATGCGCTCGAGCTGCGTTTTTACGTTCTTGGCGCTGGCTAACGGTTAACTTCGAAATATCCGCAATGGACTGGCGAATTGGCAATCCGATTGCAGGGGCATCGTTCCATCCTGGAATGGAAAAATTCGAGAAGGCTAGAGTTGCCATCCATTTACCTACTCGATTTGCAAGGCCTGGCAATGCGTTGGCCTCGTGAATCACCAGAGGCGTTTTGGCAAGTTGGGCTGCGCAATATGCAGGAAGGGCAACATAGCCACCGAATCCTACGACGACATCCACGTGGAATTTTTTTATTATCCTTCTAGTTTTTACCACAGCAATAATCAAGCGCGGCAAGAAAGTTAGTAAGTCACCATTGAGCTTTCGTGGAAAATCAGTCTTTGGAACGAGCCTAAATGTTGCGTGAGCTTTCTTGAGTAGGGGTAGCTCCGCCCCGTTCTTTGTCGCTAAATATATGGCATTTAGTTGGTCAAATCCTGAATGTGAGAGCATCGCGTTCAACTGCTCTTCAGTTGCCATTGCCGGCAATAAATGGCCAGCAGTCCCGCCGCCAGCGAATAACACAGTCAATGGGCGCATACTCATCGACCCCGCCACACTAATAGCTTGGGTCGCGCATCGAAGTAACTTTTAGCTTCAGGATCGCGCCGAGCCACACCAAGAATGAATGCGAGCCCCACCATGGATGAGATCAGCGCGGAGCCGCCATAAGAGACCAGAGGTAATGGCAATCCCACTACAGGGAATACGCCAGTAACCGAGCCGATGTTGATCGATGCCTGAGCAATAATCCACGTAGTGACACCAGCAACGGCATACCGGGAGAAGGGGTCGCGCGTTGTTATGGCGGTTTTGATGCCCGCCCACGCGATCATAAAAAATGCCGCCAACACAATGGTTGTTCCTAACAAACCAATCTCTTCGCCAATGACAGCAAAGATAAAGTCAGTGTGCGCTTCTGGCCCTAAGTTTCCCCATTTCTGCCTGCTACCGCCGAGCCCAACACCAAATATTCCACCAGTTGCTAACGCCATTCGAGAGTGTGCAGGTTGCCACCCTAATCCCAAGTAATTCGCAGCCGAGAATGGATCAAGAAATGCTGTCAATCGACTTAATAACGTAGGTCTAAGCAGCGCTAATCCGATGATCGCCGCTAGGCATACTCCACTAATGGCTAGTAGACGAGTTATCCGCTCACCAGAGATGAAAAGCATGCCAATCATGATCAGCGCCAGGACCATGACAGTGCCAATATCTTTGCCGAGCAGAATAAGTAGCGAAATGCCGCCAAAACCAAGAAGTAATGCACCAGTACCTTGGTTACGCAAGAATTCCCCGCGTTCAACTTTTGCCAGGATAAAAGCTGCCCAAATAATGAGAGAAATCTTTGAGAACTCACTCGGTTGGATCGTTATAGGGCCAAGGTGAATCCAGTTTCTATTTCCGTTTATCTCAAGCCCAATTCCATCGACAAAAACGAGCCCAAGCAGCATCGCTGAACCAAGAAGTAGTGGTGGTGAGATCCTTCGCCAACCTTTCGTTGGTAGTTTGAATGCGAAGTATCCAAGGAGTAATCCCGCGCTAAACCAAATAATCTGTCGAAAGACGATTGCAAATGATGAACCTGAATTTGAATATGCACGGACGCCTGATGCAGAAAGCACCATGAGTAGGCCCATGAAGATGAGAACGCCCATCCCTGAAAGCAGAACATAGAAAGGAGCCGTTGGGTGCGTGAGTAATGGTTTCTTTGCCCCGCTCATCTCACTGCTGCCCTACCAACTCTGTTACGGCTTCAACAAAGAGTTCTCCGCGCTGCGCATAAGATTGGAATTGATCCATAGATGCGCAAGCTGGCGCTAGCAGCACCGTGTCTCCATCATGCGCCACACGACTTGCGGCCAGCACAACCTCGCGCATTAATGTCTTCGCGCGTTCTGCACCCTCTAACGAATGATCTTCATCAATCAAAAAGATGGGAGTTTCGGGTGAATGTTTTTCCAGCGCATTTTTGATCATAGGTCGATCGGTGCCAATGAGAATTGCCGCTCGAATCTGATGATGTCGACGCTTGACCAACGTCTCGATATCCGCCCCTTTTGCTAGGCCGCCCGCAATCCAGATGATTGAATCGAAAGCGGCGAAAGCGGCATTGGCCGCGTGCGGATTGGTCGCCTTGGAATCGTTAACCCACGTGATGCCATCTTTATGAGCAACTTTCTCTATTCGATGATGACCGGGAGTAAACGCCCGAAGACCTTGGCTAATGGCATCTGGCTCGATGCCTATCGCTCGAGCTAGCCCCGCTGCGGCAAGCGCATTTGAGACATTGTGCGGCGCCGGCGGGTTGATATCACTGAGTTGTGCAAGTTCGGTTGCAACATTTTGCGCGCCGGTAAAAGCGCGATCAACCAAAAGATCTTCAACAACGCCCAACTCGCCGTACTGAGGAACTTGCAAGGTGTATGTCGTAATCTCACGCTGGCTTATGAGCGACTCTATTGATTCATGGAGCCTTGGATCATCGCCATTAATCAACACGTGTTCTGCGCCATTAAAAATCTTTAGCTTTGCCTGCAAGTAATTCTGGAAGTTGCCATGCCAATCAAGGTGGTCGTCATCAATGTTGAGCAGCGCGGCAGCGCTAAGTTGTAGAGTGGAAGTCCAGTACAACTGGAATGAGGAGAGTTCAACAATGAGGTACTCATAAAACTCTGGTGCTGTGAGAACTTCTATAACAGGGGTACCAACATTGCCACATGCGATTGCGCTCTTCCCTGCAGCTTTGACAATCGACTCGACCATTCCCACGGTAGAGGTTTTGCCATTGGTGCCGGTGACACCTATCCACATTCGTTTGGCGCTCTTGCCAGCCTGTAATTGTTGCTGATCATGAATGAAAGAGAATTCAATCTCCCCCATCACGTGAGCGCCGTGCGCGAGAGCCGCAAGCAGGATGGGGTGCTCTGGTTTCCAACCTGGGGATGTGATCACTAACGGCGGAAACTTCTTGGGGATATCAAAGGTGACGTGGATTCCAAGGGCGCTAAGCTCCTGCGCTAATTCACGATGTGTACTATCGTCCCGCTCTTCAAAGACTGTTACTTCATAGCCCAGTTTTACCAGTGCGCGTGCAGTGGCATCGCCAGTAACGCCCAGTCCAGTAATCAAGACGTGGGACATCGTCTACCCCGTCACCCATGCACCATAAAAGAGGCCAAGTCCGCCAGCCACCATAATTCCAGCGATGATCCAGAATCGAATCACGATAGTGACCTCACCCCAACCCAGAAGTTCGAAGTGATGTTGCAGTGGCGCCATGCGAAAGATTCTCTTTCCTTTGGAAATCTTGAAGTAACTAACCTGGAGAATTACAGATAACGTGATAATTGCGAAGAGGCCACCAATAAGGGTGAGTAATAACTGAGTTCTGAGCGTGATTGCCAATCCTGCCAATGCGCCACCAAGGGCTAACGACCCAGTATCACCCATGAAGATTTTTGCTGGACTTGCATTCCACCATAAGAAAGCAAAACATGCACCACTAAGCGCTGCAGCTAAGACTGCCAAATCTAGTGGGTCTCGCACCTCGTAACATTTAGCCCCCGCGCTAATTGCACAACTTTGCCCAAACTCCCAGACGCCAATGAGAATGAAGGCGCCAAAACTCATCACTGCTGCTCCAGTAGCCAGACCATCGAGGCCATCTGTGAGATTAACTCCGTTGCTTGTTGCCGTGATCATGAAAAAGACCCAGACAACAACTAGGACTGCTCCTAGCTTGATTGATGTGTCACGCACCGTTGACAGGTTGAGCGAAACTGGCGTCAATCCTCGCTCATCCGGAAAATTCAATCCAGCAACAGCAAATGCAAGTGCGACAACGCTCTGTGCAAGCATCTTGGTGCGCGCTCGTAGTCCAAGTGATCGTTGTTTGGAAACTTTTAGCCAATCATCGAGGAAGCCAACTAAGCCCAGCCCACTCATCAGGCCGATAACTAGTAAGGCTGAGACGGTAACTGCCCGTTGCGTGATGAGATGGGTAATAAAGTAACTTCCCACAACTGCACCAATAATGACAATGCCACCCATAGTGGGTGTACCGCGTTTGGTGTGGTGTGTTGTTGGGCCATCGTCTCGAATGAACTGCCCATATCCGCGCTTGACCAGAACTCTGATAGCAGCTGGCGTACCAAAGAATGCGAAGAGAAAAGCTAGTGCGCCTGCGGAAAGAATGCCTCTCATCGCACAATCACCTAACGCCCGTTCTCTTCAATAGTTACTTCTGTTTCTACTGTTTCTACTGTTTCTTCTTGCAATAGCGAGTTCCTGAGCGCATCGCTTAGCTTTTCCAGCCCTTCAGCTCGGGAACCTTTGACTAGTATCACATCACCGGGCGTGATTTCCTTGGATATGGCCAACGCATCATCGAACGAAGCAACATGCTGGACGTGAGTTTGTGAATTGGGAATCGCTCCGTATTCCGGGGTATTGACTGCGATCACGTGGTCTATCTCCATCTTTTCAGCGAAGAGCGTGATGTCCTGGTGAGCGCGATTGGAATCCTCGCCTAACTCATGCATTTTGCCGATAAATGCCCATGCCCGACCGCCACGTTCCTGAGCAAAATAGCGGAGGGTTTCAATAGCAGCCCTCATACTCTCAGGGTTGGCATTGTACGAATCATTGATGAGCAAAATTGAACCCACCTCTGAGATTTCCATCCGCCATTTACTCTCGATTTCTGCAGTTGAAAGTCCAGTTGCGATTTTATCGATTGGAATCTCTAGGGCTGTTGCAATTGCTGCGGCAGCAAGTGCATTTGGGACTTGATGTCGACCGATCAAACGTAAGGCAACCGGTTCGCGACCAGCCTTTGTTACAAGATCAAAATGCGCGCAACCCTCCCGCACATCTATATCTGCAGCTCGCACTTCACAGGAATTCTCCTCGCCGAAGTAGATCACTTCAGCTGCAGTGTCTTCGGCCATTTTTGGCGTGAACTCATCGTAGGTACCGAGAATGGCCGTTGCGCCCTTGGTGAGATTGGAGACAATCTCTGATTTTGTTCTCGCAATTGCTGTTCTTGATCCAAATTCGCCAATGTGTGCGCTGCCTACCACTAACACAACTCCGATATCTGGTCGCGCCATCTGAACTAACCGTGCGATATCACCCTGGTGTCGAGCACCCATTTCAAGTATGCAAAACCGCGTCTTCTCTGTGGCCCGTAATAAAGTCAGCGGAACGCCAAGGTCATTATTAAATGATTGTTGCGGCGCAATTGTCTCTCCTGCAAGCGATAACACGTGCCGAGCAATATCTTTAGTCGTTGTCTTTCCCTGGGAGCCAGTAATCCCAATGACTTTCATGCTAGGCAAGCGCCGTCTAATCTCTGCGCCCAATTTGCTGATCGCCGCTAGAACATCTGTAACTACTATGCAGTTAGCACCAACCTGCCGAGTGGTCAACGCTGTCGTAGCCCCTTTTGCAAGTGCCTCTTCAACATAACTGTGGCCATCTACTGATTCACCCTTAAGAGCGAGAAAGATTCCGCCTTTGATTGGTTGGCGGGAATCAAAGAAAGGTTCTGCCGTAACTAGAGCGTTCACATCACCAACGGGAGCACCATCTACTATGTTGGCAATCTCAGCTACGGTGAGCTCGATCATCTTCTTTTACCTATCAATTCCTGGGTAATCTCTCGATCATCAAAGGGATGGATGATGCCATTGATTTCTTGACCCGTCTCATGTCCTTTCCCAAGAATGAGAACAACATCGCCCTTGATGGCCTGCTCGAGCGCTCGCTCAATGGCAACTTTTCTCTCGATTTCTACTGTCACGTTAGTAAATCTCTTTGGCCCCATCTGCTCGATGATTTCAGAAGCAGACTCACTCCGCGGATTATCACTTGTAAAGATCGCGATATCACAACCTTGTGCAAGCGCCGCACCCATCAACGGACGTTTACCTGGATCCCTATCACCACCACAACCTAAGACGCCAATAACTCGTCCTGGAAGATTTGCGCGTACCGCTACTAGCACTCGTTCAATTGCATCAGGTGAGTGTGCATAATCAATCAAAACGTGAACGCCTTCGGGATGAGCTACTCGCTCCAGCCGCCCTGGGGCGCCTTGCGCTGTTGAGAGCGCGGCAGCAGCACTTAAAGGATCAATTCCACTATCAACTGCTAATGCAATCGCCATTAGCGCATTTGCTACGTTGTAATCACCAACCAGTGGAGTGCTCACATCTAAGAGCACTCCGTTGGGGCCGCGTACCGAAAAGTTCATTCCGCTTGGGGTGGTTGCCGAATAATCAACAAGATGCCATGCCGATTTCCGGTTAGTAAGCGATAGATCAAGGGCTGGAATTGATGCTTCGGCGTAAAGCCGAGCGCCCCATTCGCTGTCCACATTGATAATGGCGCTCTCAGCAAACGAAAGGGTGAAGAGTCGTTTCTTTGCTCGATAGTAGCTTTCCATATCACCATGAAAATCTAGGTGATCTTGTGAGAGATTAGTGAAGCCCACCGTTGCAAATCGTGTGCCATCGACTCGGTGAAGAGCAAGGGCATGACTTGAAACTTCCATCACCACATTAGCAATATGTCGTTCGCTGAAGGTAGCAAGGAGCGCCTGGAGATCGGGTGCTTCACCCGTTGTGCGCACGCTGGGAAATCGTTCCTGACCGATTTTGGTCTCTACTGTTCCCATCAGACCTGAGTGCCGTTTATTCTCTCGCCAGATGTGATCTAACAAGTATGCGACAGTGGTCTTGCCGTTGGTGCCTGTTACTCCATAGAGCCGTAAATCATGAGAGGGCGCACCATAGAACCAAGCTGAGAGCGGTCCAAGGGCGCCGCGAAGATTTTTTGCTACCAGGATTAGTGGCGCGTTTGCCTTCGCACCGAATTTCTCCTGCGCAATCGTATAACCGCTTTCATCTGTAAGAATTGCAGCAGCTCCATCGGCAATAGCCTGATTCATAAAAAGTATGCCATGAGTCTTTGCGCCCTGAAGGGCGACGAAAAGATCTCCAGAGTCAATTTTCTGCGAATCCAGGGAGATTCCAGTTACCAAAACATCTTTAGCAGCATGGGTAATTTCAAGAAAGTCTGCAATTTGATGTAGTGAACGCGAATATTCATATTGGAGTAGTTCGCGCATGGCTACCTTTTCGCTGAGGCTGTCGCGACTTTTGCCTCTTTATTCAATGTATCAAGGCCTCGCTTATCCAATGGAAACGGAATGAACTCTTGACCTGTTGGAGGCACTCGATAACTTTTTAAAGCATATGAAATAACCGATTTGAATACCGGCCCGCCAAGATACCCTCCCCAGTGGATACCTACTGGGTTCTGAACGGTCACGCTCATTACAAATTTAGGTTTATCTGCTGGTGCGAATCCGATAAATGAAGCGGTGTACCCGCGATAGCATCCACAGTTGCTGTCATACCGTTGCGCTGTGCCAGTCTTACCCGCGACTCGGTAACCAGGTATTGCAGCCCGAACTGCTGTGCCACCTTCTTGCACAACACTCTCCATCATGACGCTTAACTCTTTCGCAACATCTTGAGAGATGACGCGCCGAGATTCTGGACGTGGCGCAGAGGTGTAATGGCCAGATGAATCACTCGTGCCAGCGACTAACGTTGGCGTGACTCGAAGACCGGAATTAGCAATCGTGGCAAAGACGCTCGTAGCTTGAATTGCAGTGACGGAGTAGCTCTGTCCAAACGACACAGTAGGAAACGTTGAGCCTGACCACTTCTCCACTGGATTCAAAATTCCGGCTGGCTCTGCAGGTAGACCTAACTTGACGCGCTCTCCAATCCCGAAATTCCTCAAGTATGAATAGAGCGTATTCTCACTCATCCGTTCGCTTATCTTGATAGTGCCGACGTTGCTTGACTTTGCGAGAACTCCAGTTGCAGTTAACTTCCATACCGGGTGCTTATCGTGATCGTTAAACGTTTTACCAGCCCGCTTAATTTTGTCGGGAGTTTTGAAAAGAGTTGTTGGGGTCACCACTTTCTCCTCAAGAGCTGCCGCCATCGTCATAACCTTGCCCGTTGATCCAGGTTCATATACATCTTGGACTGATGGAATCTTCAACAGGGAGGCTTTTGTTTGCGAGAAGTTATTGGGATCAAATCCAGGCGCTGTTGCAAGTGCCAAAATTTCTCCTGTGGCCGGGTCCATGATCACTGCACTCACCGAGCTGGCCTTAGTTTGTTTTGCTAGTGCCGTAATTGCATCTTCTGCGGCCCATTGCAAATCGCGATCTATCGTCAATCGCACAGACTTCCCTGGTTGTGGCGGTACTAGAACCTGTCGTGAGGATGGAATTGATGGTCCGCCACCAGACTCATAGGTGAAGACACCATCAGTGCCTGCTAGAACGTGGTTAAGTGACGCTTCCATGCCTCCACCACCCACGCCAGCTGAATTTACGAAGCCAAGTAATGAGGCAGCGAGATACTTCTCTGGATAATCTCGTTGGAAGCCGCGCTCACTAAAGAATCCACCAATCCGTTCCGAAAGCTTCCCTTGCGCGTTTTCGTTTGCAATGGCCGCTTTAACGCTCTTCCATTGCGCCGGCGTAATGTCTCGAGCAACGTAAACGAATTTACGTGTGCCCACTAGGCGTGATTTCACATAAGAGATGCTCTCACCAATAATTGGAGCAACAATTTCCGCTGCACGATCGGGTCGATTAATCAACGTCTGATCTACCACAAGATCTATTGACTCGATGCTGCGCGCTAACACATTTCCATTTCGATCAGTGATCTCTCCACGAGGAGCCGGCAGAGTTGCGGTACGTGTCAATTCTCTCGTCGCTCGTTCGGCATACTCCTGGGCATTTACCGCTTGCACATCAATCAAGCGAAAGAAGAAGATGGCGAAAAGAAGCGCGATGATTAAAAGCGCTGCTCGCAGCCGACCCTGTGCGATCCGTATTGGACTCAAGGTTTCACTCCCTCTAATTGCTCTGCGGGTACTTCAACATCGATACTGCTCTTTGGCCGCAGGTCGAGAAATTCCGGAGTACCGCTTGGCACCATACCTAGTGTGCGCGCCCGCTTGGCCAGCATGTGCGGCGATGAAAATCGTGCAACTTGAGCGGTGATCGCCTCTTCCTGGTCTGCGATAGCTTGAGCTTCGATCTTTAATCTATGTAGTTTTATCGAATCTTGATTGAGCGCCATGTTCAATGCCATCACCATAAAAATGCTTGTAATGAGCGCACCAAAAACTAGAGAGACAAAAGCTGTAGTGGTGACAGAACGACCATCAGTGACTTTGAGGTCTTGAACTAAACGTAGTAACGGTTCGGGAGTTCGAGCAGTGGGCATTGATTTAACAAGTGGAATCTTGCGAGCAGTTAGCGCCATTAGGCAGCCCTCCGTTCGATTGCACGGATTCGCACCGATTGTGCTCGTGGATTTGATTCCATCTCTTCTGCACTTGCACTCTCGCTTGATCGAGTGAGTAATTGGTAGCTAGTGGGTTCAGGCTCGACAGGAAGGCCATGCGGCACCTCAGAGGTACTAACGTGTGCAAAAGCTCGCTTGACGATTCGGTCTTCGAGCGAGTGATAAGAGAGCACAACCATCCGTCCGCTGATGGCCAGGAGTTCAAGCGCTGCAGGAATTGCCCGTTCGAGAACGTCCATCTCATTGTTAACATAGATTCGGAGCGCCTGGAAGGTTCGTTTTGCAGGATTGCCACCCGTGCGACGAGTTGCAGCTGGGATGCTCTCCTTGATTATTTGGGCAAGTGCGATGGTTGATGTGACAGGAGCGACTTTTCGCGCATCAATTATGCGTGCTGCAATCCTGCTTGCAAATTTCTCTTCTCCATATTCACGAATTATTCGCGTCAAATCTTCATGTGAATAGTTGTTCACAACATCGACAGCGCTAACACCCGTAGATTGATCCATTCGCATGTCAAGAGGCGCATCGTGTGAATATGCGAAACCACGATCAGATTGGTCGAGCTGCATCGAGGAAACGCCTAAATCAAAGAGAATTCCTTGCACCTGCGTTACGCCGCGTTCGCTTGCGACATTCGCTATTTGGTCATAGACCGCATGCACTAACGTTACGCGTTCGTTGAATCGAGCAAGGCGAGCAGCTGCTTTCTCAAGTGCGCTCTTATCGCGATCAATTCCAATAACGTGGAGATCTGCAAATTTCTCCAAAAGCTTTTCGGTGTGACCACCAAGACCCAGAGTTGCATCGATAAGATGGGGCGCGGTGACTGAAAGCGCTGGCGTCAATAACTCAATTGTGCGCTCAAGCGCTACTGGAATGTGCTCCTCATGCATTGCTTTCTTCACCTTCCCCTCTTTCGCTCAACTTCTGCTCTGGTATTGCTGTGCTGCTGTGCTGGTTTATCTCTCCTGACCTTTGGACACCGCCGCCGGACGGACTGTTCGGCGCCGGGGAAGGGGCGTCGAGACTCGGTGCGGCAGTGACCGAAAATCAGGGGTTAAAAGAGACCAGGGAAAACCTCCTCAGATACATCAGCAAAACTCTTCTCACGATCTGCGAGATAGCTCTCCCACGATTGAAGATCCCAAATCTCTACGCGAGTATTTGCGCCGATTACTACGCACTCTTTCTCCAAGGCTGCGTAACTTCGAAGTGATTGCGGAATCGTGACGCGTCCTTGCTTATCGGGAATCTCGTCATGTGCGCCGGCAAACATCACGCGCATGTAATCGCGGGCAGATTTTGCGGTAACTGGCGCTTGGCGCATCGCTTCAGTCAGAGTTGCGAACTCTTGGGCCGGCCAGACGTACAGACAGCGCTCTTGGCCTTTGGTGATAACAAGTCCGGCGGCGAGATCATCGCGGAATCGAGCAGGAAGGATTAGTCGCCCTTTTTCATCCAAACGGGGTTGGTAGGTGCCAAGAAACATGCGGTGGCGGCCCCCTTCCCCAAGGATCTATCCCCCACTTTACTCCACATTTCCCCACAGTCAACCACCCTCCCCCCTCCCACTCCCAAAGGGCCCACCCCGGAGTGCTGGCCATGCAGGACGAGCGTGATTCTGTGAATCCAGCTCGATGGCCGTACCGTTAGGGAGGTGTCCAACTCAGCGATTAATCCCCGCTCCTTCCGCTCCTTGATGAGCGGCTGGATTACGGGCATCGCCATTGTGACTGCGGAGGTCGATGGCGAGCGGGTAGGAATCGTCTGCAACTCGCTGACCTCAGTCTCGCTCGATCCAATACTTGTCTCGTGGTGCGTCGATAAGAAAATTGCCTCATATCCACTCTGGCGAAACGCAACACATTGGGCGGTTCATTTTGTTGATGCTGAACAAGAAGAGTTAGTCCATCGTTTCACTACTCATGGCGTTGATCGATTTGCCGGCCTCGAACTTATTGAGCCCAGCGCTGAGCATCCAGCGCTCGCGCTTGCCTGTGCGCAGACATACTTCACTGCTCGAACGACTGCTCAACATGAAGCGGGTGATCACGTCATTATCGTTGGTGAGGTGCTTGCATTTTCCGATGGCATTTCGCAGCCGTTGACATTCTTCCGCGGAAAATTCCTCCCCGGCCCCACGGTTTAAGCCCGCCGCACAGTCGCTTTACCTGTCAGCGAGTAGTAGTGGAATCTCCTCTAGTAAGTCGGTAGCAACTAACGGCGCACGTTTACTCCGGGACGATTGTGCAGCTGCGGCAAATAGCGTGACTGCATTGACCACAATTGAAGCCGCTGAAGAGATCGTTTGTGGCTGGTGCGAGGCGAGCATCGAAGCAATCAAGCCAGCGAGCACATCACCTGTTCCTGCAGTTGATAATTCAGGGCCACCAATTTCATCAATGTGGAGAATTCCATCTGGCGTGGAAATAATGGAGTGATAACCCTTAAGTAGCGTAATGGCATGTAATTCTTGTGCAATCCGCAGCGCACAATTCTCGCGATCTGATGGATCAAATCCCATTTTTTTCGCTTCACCTTCGTGCGGAGTTAGCACCCAAATGTGCCCCGTTGGCGCTGGTTTCGTGACTAAAGTGAGCGCGCCACCATCGATAATCACCCGCTGCGCGTCAGGAATTGCTGTGACTGCAGGAGATCCGGGGCCAATTAATAATGTGGTGACTCGCGAAATCTCTTCCGCATCGCTTGCGAGATTCAATGGCACAACATCTGGATAGGCGTGCAGAACTAATTCCGTTGGAAGATTCTCGCGAGAGAGATAATTGATATAGCCAGCGCCGCCGCGACGTGCGCCGCCAACTGCTAAAACTGCCGCACCTGGAAATCGAGTGGATCCCGCGTCAATGAGCAAGCGACCGGAGGTGTATTTATTTCCAGTAGGGATTCGTTGATGGAGAAAATGTGTAAGCGATTTTTGGGGCTGGGACGAAAAAGCGGAAGGAGTAGTCGAATCCGAACTACTGTTGATCGTCGCCAAACTGACGGCGCTCCCAGCGCTCTTCTAACATGCTATTAAAACGATTTTTGCGCTTCTGACGTGGAGCTTTCATTCCCATGCCGTTTATGACATTTCGTGAAGTCGTAATCAGTCGATAGAGACCTGCCAGGGCGATGACGAATCCAATTACTCCTGCGACAACCACTTGCATTACAAGACCGATGAATAACGTTACAAATCCAGACGCAATGAGAGTCAGGCTCAAAATTGGCGAGCGCTTCACCTTTTTTTGCGAGAGCGCCGAGACCAGCTTCGGATCCTCTTGTGAGAGGGCAGCCTCCATTTGAGCTAGTAACCGCTCTTCATGCTCTGAAAGTGGCATTGCCTGCTCGCGCTTCCCTTCTTGAATGGAACGGCCTACGCCGCTACCAAAAATCTTAGCCCAGTCCAGGAGTTACGGCTTGCCGGTGCTAGAAGGTGGGCCAATCTGTGAGCCACTCTAGGGGCGAGCGTGCGCTAACTGGGCTCTTGCTCGTCGCCGCTTTCGATCAAGCGGGCTGGCTTGAGCGCTCCCCCGCCAAAGCGCCTCCGGGCTCGGTCGAGCGCCTTATCTACTTGGCGCCAGCCCTTCTCTCGGGAGCCGAGGGTGAGCTGCTCCACCAATCCTGCATCGCTCTCAAGGTTTTCTAATCGCACTCCCACCAAGCGCACACGTGCCCGAACCAATCCTAGGGCGGTAAAGAGGCGTCGAACGTGTTCATAAATTTCTTGCGTACTTGCAGTAGGTAGGTCGATTGATTTAGAGCGAGTGATAGTTGTGAAGTCACTAAAGCGAATCTTGATCGCGATGGTGCGAGTAACTAACTCTTGATCGCGCAGCCTGCGCGCTACTCGCTCAGTTACGCGAAGTAGTTCGGCGAGTAACTCTTCGTTATCGTCGATATCGCGGGCGAAAGTCTCTTCTGCGCCGATGCTCTTTTCGATTGTGCTCTCTTCGACCGCACGAAGATCTCGCCCCCATGCCAATTCGTAGAGGCTCTCACCGTGTCCTTGACCGAGCGCGCGAATAAGAGTGCCACGTGGAGTATGTGCGATATCGCCGATCGTCTGCAATCCAAGTCTGGTCAGCGCATCACCAGTCTTTGGGCCAACTCCCCACAACTCTCGCACCGGAAGTGGATGGAGAAATTCCAAAACTCGATCATCGGCTATTTCAAGAATTCCATTTGGCTTGCAACGACCTGACGCTAACTTTGCAATCAATTTTGTCGTAGAGATTCCTACTGAGCAGGTGATACGGAGCTCCGCTTCGATCTGAGCTCTAATTTTCATAGCAATCTCGCGAGCGCTTCCAATCAACCGAGCTGCGCCCGAAACATCGATAAATGCTTCATCGAGGGAGAGTGGTTCGACATGTGGTGAGAAGTCATTGAAGATTTTCATGACTTCAGCTGAGACCTCGTTATAGCGATGATGTCGATTAGGCAGAAAGATGGCGTGCGGAGCGAGCCTGCGCGCTTGGGCTACTGGCATCGCTGCGCGAATACCAAACTCTCGCGCGAGATAGTTTGCCGAGGTAACTACTGCGCGTGGACCTGCCCCAACAACAACTGCTTTCCCTTTGAGTTCAGGGTTATCTGCCTCTTCAACTGATGCAAAGAAGGCATCCATATCGACGTGGAGGATTGTGCTCGGCTTTACGTGCGTAACCTCAGGCACTGGCGCTCTCTCCCCCTTTATTACCTTTATTGCTGATATTAATAAGAGTATCCATCTCTTCTCGAAGAATTGAGATATCTCCACTCTCGCGCCAACGCGCATGGAGTTCGGAGAGATCCCAGGCGCAATCGCCGAGGATAGAGACCCCACGCGCACCAGTGCGACGCACAGTGCCATGGACTAGAAGTAATTGGGAGCGATAGAGGGTTCGCCCAGAGTGGATCTGCGTCTTCTCAAAGAAGGTTGCATCGCTACATCCAGTTCCGTCATCAAGAGTAATAAAGATGACGCGGCGACCAGAGCGAATTGGAGGGCTCTGTAGTGCGACTTTGACGCCCGCGACAAGAAGTGGTGTTCGAGAGCGAAGGGTAAGAAGGTCAGCCGCCCGAACGACTCCAAGTTCGCGCAATAGATCGTGATAGAAGTCGATGAGGTGATGGCTTACATCAAGGCCAAGAAGCGCGACTTCGTTGCGAACTTTCTCGCTCTCGGTCAGCGCTGGCAATCCACTACTAGTGAGCGTGCCAGAGCTATTGCCTGAAAGGAGAGCGAGAGACATCTGGTCAGAGGATGGACCGCTCCACCGATCAAGCTCGGCGTAGTGAAGTAAGAGATCGCGCCTATTGGCATGCGGGTGAAGTTCATCGAATGCACCGAGGAGAATTAAGTTCTCAACAATTGGTTGTGAGATCCGAGCGCGATAGACGAAATCAGCGAGATCGATGAAAGGTCGCCCAGAGATGATCTCGGTTATCTCTTTCTCATTGATGCCAGAGATATCAGAGAGCGCTAACCGAATTCCATATCTGTCGGATATCTTCTCTACTTGATACTCGTTTGCTGAACTATTGATTGATAATGGTAAGAGCGCTACCCCTAATTGCCGCGCCTCATCGAGAAGAAGGCGCTTTGGATACATACCTGGATCATGCGTGAGCAAGCCGGCGAGGAAATGCGCTGGATAATGGCTCTTAAGCCATGCTGATTGATAGGTAGGAAGTGCAAAAGCTGCAGCATGGGCTTTACAGAATCCAAAGGAAGCAAAAGCGCGCAAGACATCGCTCACTTCGTTGATGACATCAGCTGAGTAGCCGCGTTCACTAGCGCGCTCTGCAAACCATGGATAAAACTCGACGCTACCTTCTGGATCGTTAAGTAGTCGACGATACGACTCGGCTTGCGCAAGCGAGATGCCGGCAATGGTCGCGATGATTCGGATTACCTGTTCATGAAAGACGACAACGCCTTCAGTCTCAACGAGGATCTCGTAGAGCGAGGGGTGGATAAGGCGCGGCGCGCGCCATCCCTGCCTGGCATTGAGAAATGGAGTGATCATGTCGCTCTTGACTGGCCCTGGACGAAAGAGCGAGATATCGATGATGAGATCGTTAAAAACTTCAGGTGCGAACTTTCCGATGAGCTCGCGCTGTCCGGGGCTTTCAATCTGAAAGACGCCGAGTGTCTTAGTGGAACGGATAAGAGTGAAGGTCTTGGCATCATCGAGGGCGACCTCATCGAGTGGAATGCTCTTCTTGTCGACTCGCTTAATCTCATGGAGCGCGTGTGCCATCGCTGATTGCATACGAACGCCAAGAATGTCGAGCTTAAGAAGACCCACGCTCTCCACATCATCTTTATCCCATTGCGACATGGGATACCCCGAGGCGCCCATCTGGCTAGGCATCCGATCAAGGAGCGCCCTATCGGCAAGAATCACCGCGCATGGATGCATCGACAGATGACGCGGCAACTTATCAAGTTGTTGCGCAAGAGCAATTGCCTTGCCCAGCGGCGCATTAAGAGAGATATGGCGTAGCTCTGGGAGTTCGCGAAGCGCGTTAGTGATGTTCTTTGCGCGAATATGTGGGAGTGATTTGGCTAATGCATCAATCTCTTCATGCGGTAGCGCAAGCGCTGCGCCAACATCGCGAATGGCATGGCGAGCGCGATATGTCTCGACCATCGCAACTGTCGTCGATTGAGCAGGTCCATGTGGCCATGATCCATCAGGGTTGTAGCGAGCAAAGACTTGATCGTAGATTTCTAACCGTCGAGCTGACTCGACGTCGATATCGATATCAGGAAGGTCGGTACGAAGGGTGGAACAAAACCGCTCCATCAATAAACCATGTTCGAGCGGATCAACTCCTGAGATACCAAGTAGATGACAGATCAATGAACCTGCACCGCTACCACGCGCTGCCACTCGAATGCCAGAGCGGCGAGCGCTATCGACGATGTCAGCAACGGCAAGGAAGTAAGCCTCGTACCCCAACGCATTGACTGTCTGTAGCTCTTGATGCAAGCGCTCGGTGGCAACGCTTAACTTCTCACCGGAATAGCGTGAGGTCAGACGCACCTCACACCGCGCCTTGAGATGGTGCGCCATCTCGCCATAAGAGGAGAGGCCAACTACTTCGGGTTCAGGAAGATGAACTCCCCCTAAACCGATATCACGCGTTGGTGAGAGTTCGCACCGCTGCGCCCACTCGTGCGTTGTAGCGAGTAATTCATATTCATTTCTCTCACCAGCGCTCTGTGCAATCTCTTTGGCAATCTGAAACATCTCTGCGCTACTTTTCAGATAAGCCTGATCTGTCGCATTCTCGATATGGCGCGACGAGAGCGGGACAAGCTTTCGGATTGCGTCAAGAACTTCAGCTACTGGCGCATCACTAGCTTCAAGCATCCGAACGTTATTACTTAAAAGCACAGGAGCTTTCATCATCCGACCAAAGAGCGTTAATTTGCCGGCATGATGTGTTGACCACTTTCCTACTCCTGGAACGCGATGTGAGACCGCTTCGATGGTGATGAGATCACGCGGGAAGTATTCGCTCCACTCATTAAATGCTCGCTCTGCTAGATCGGCGCGATTGGATTCGATATGGCGACCGACATCAGAGTCGGGGCCAAGAAGGAGAATCAATCCTTTGCCGTAGCGCGAAAGATTCTCCCGAGTAAGAAGACCCTCTTCGGTTGCAGAGATCAATCGAATGAAATTACGCCACCCGGCGGGAGTAGCAAGAAGAGTCGCGCGCGGATATTTCCGCTCTACCTCGCTCCCACCTTTTATCGGCGGTATTACTGGTGCTGATTTCTCTTTGCGCGCACGAACAATCAACGGTGGCGCGATGAGAAAGTCTGCGCCGAGAATCGGTCTGATGTTCTTCTTCTGACATGCTTGAGAAAAACGAATCGCACCAGCAAGGCCACCAAGCTCTGCTCGATCGGTGAGCGCAAGCGCTGGCATTTCCAACTCAGCAGCGCGTGTAACGAGCGCTTCAGGGAGCGCGGTGCCATATTTAAAGGAGTAGCCACTGGCGCAGTGGAGATGCGAAAAGTGCATACGAGCCATCGCTCAACCCCCATTTCCAGTGGATACCAGCATTCGAACAAATGTTCGAATAACCACCCTAGCTGCCGCCGCAGACAACGGGCAACCCCCTTTTTTTTGGGGGGGCGCTTCCCACTCCCGCGCTGGCTCGGCGCTGCAAGCGCCACACTCCAATATCCAATATCCCGCGCTAGCGGTAGATAGTTGAGAGACTTATCCGGTGACCATTGGTGATCTCGCTGGCAAGAGCGC
>CAZLOJ010000003.1:60234-78530 GCA_964561165.1 uncultured Bifidobacterium sp.
ATCCCGCTCGAGGAATGGGATCGAGTGATGGAGGTAAATCTCAACTCGCAATTCATTCTTGCGCAAGGTTTTGGAAAGCACATGATCGACAATGGTTCAGGGCGAATCATCTTCATCGCTTCCATTATGTCTTTTCAAGGTGGGCTTCGAATTCCACCGTATGCGGCAAGCAAACACGCAATCATCGGTTTAACGAAGGCGCTTTCGAATGAATGGTCGGCTCTTGGTGTGAACGTCAACGCAATTGCACCTGGATACATCGCTACCGACCACAACACAGCACTTCGCTCAGATCCCGTTCGAATGCCCGAGGTGACATCGCGAATTCCGATTGGTCGCTGGGGCGTCTCTGAGGATATTGCTGGCACCGCGGTCTTCTTGTCAGGCAGCGGGGCTGATTACATCTCGGGCTCAGTGATCACTGTGGACGGCGGCTGGGTCGCTAGATAGCCAGAAACACGCCGCGCTTAATGGGGTTTAGGTAGTTGAATTTTCAACTTCTTTTGATATCCTAACTTTTCAGAAGAGTAACTACATAACAAAGGAGTTCCATGGACATCGTCCTTATCGTGGGCAGAATTCTTTTCGCCCTCATCTTCATCAATTCCGGATTTGCACACTTCTCACAGCGTGCGGCAATGACCGGTTATGCACAATTCAAAAAAGTACCTGCTGCAAAGTTGGCAGTGCCACTTAGCGGTCTAATGATCCTTCTTGGTGGCCTCTCAGTTGTGCTTGGTCTGTGGATGGATCTCGGCGCTCTTCTTATTGCAACGTTCTTGATTGTTAGTGCATTCATGATGCATAACTTCTGGACCATCGACGATGCGAATCAGAAGATGACTGAGACGGTGGGTTTCTTTAAGAACCTCTCTCTCGCTGGCGCGGCGCTAATCCTTTTTGCTGTCGTAGCAAATGGTGGCGACTTGGGGGCAAACCTTGGAGATATTTCGCTCTTCAAGAATTAAATCCTTCCTACCTAAAGACCCGATCAGCAAACTGGTCGGGTCTTTTGCATTACCCTACTTATTATGTTTGATGTTTTAGCAGCGGCCCTTCTTGGAAGTGTGATGGGCGCCGCGCTGGGGTTGGTAGGCACCGGTGGCGCCATATTGGCCGTTCCGGCATTGGTTTACCTTTTCAACTATCCCGCACTCGAGGCGACAACCGCCTCGCTCGTCATCGTGATTGCCGCAGCCATCGTCAGCGCGCGCGCACGGGCGAAAGCTGGACAAATCGACTATCGGCGCGCCTCGATTCTCTGGAGTATCGGTATTGCCGGAAACGCCGTCGGCGCTATCGCATCTAAGAACGCATCTGACTTTGTACTTCTTGGCGGTATCTCAATACTCATTCTCGGCGCAGCACTTAGTTTGTGGATTCGATCGTTCCAAGGAGAGATTGTCGCAAAAGAGCGCCATCCCATCGTTCTTCCCATCATGGGAACGGTGATTGGTTTCATTGCCGGCTTCTTTGGCGTCGGTGGTGCGTTTCTTGTTGTTCCCACGTTGATTCTTGCCTTTGGTGTCTCTGCACACATTGCGGCAGGCACAGGGTTAATCGTCTTGTTACTCAACAGCTCGACTGCGCTGTTGGTGCGTTATGACACATGGAATCAAGTGCAGTGGCGCACTCCAATGATTATTTTAGTGAGCGCAGTAGTTGTTGCCTCGTTCGCGGCGGAAAAAGGAACAAAACTTAAATCCAAGAGCCTTGAGCGAGGATTTGCCGGATTACTGCTCGCAGTAGGTCTCTTTACCTTTATCGAGACAGTCTTTCTCTCCTAAGAAATAGGACGAACTCATCTTCCGTGCTTTTATCATCAATCTCCACGTGCAGTCCAAATTCATCTAGCTTCTCCACTGTGCTTGCGAAGGCACGAATCGAATCACTTACTTCGGATCTACATTTGAGAGTGAGCTCGGCTCTTTCATCAGTGACTACTACTTGAATCAAAGAGCCATTGGGCACATCTGATGCGATTGCTAAAAATCTATCCCGTACCAATTGTGGGATTGGACGGCTGTCTTCATCACCATGAATGGACTTCACATCGAGCCAGTGATTCATAGAGACCACTTCTCGAACGAAATCGTTGGCAAGGAGCGTTAAACCAGCACTTGAGACGGGGTCTATCTGCATCTCCGCCCGCAACCGTGAATCGATCTTTCGCAAAGCACTCTGTGCTTCTGGCGAGATTGGACCTTTCGAATTGGAAAGCGAGTGGATGGCCCGTTGCGCCAAAGTGTCCAATTCAAGAATCTTCTCAAAAGCATTGTCATTTCTCTCAATATCCTTAATGAGCAACAAATTCTTTTCAATCCGAGCCTCTTGGGATTTCACAACGCGCTCAACGCTTCTATACACGACGAAGAAGACTAACCACACGAATAAGAATGAGAAGAGCGTGTTGAGAACTGGAAAATTGAATATGAAGTTGCAATTCTGAGGAAAGAGATCATGAAGTGGAATAATGAGATAGAGAAATATTGGATAAGAAATCGCCGTTACTTGCCACTTTCCCCAGAGCATGATGATAAAAAGTCCATAGACAACAGAATTAACCACCCACTGGAAGGGTTGCGCGCTGACACATGTCAACGGATCAAGATCAAGTGACACCACTACTAATAGGAGGCCAAAACCAAGCACTGAACTTGATATCCAACCAAGGCGCGCGCGTTTTACAAAGACCAGATAAAGCAGTGCCAAGAGCGAAAGGAAGCCAGAAATCTGCGTTGCATATTGACCAGGCCACCAGATTGACAGCAATGGGAAGAAGATGACCCCCGTCATGGCTGGCCCAAAAAGTGTTAAGAGCGCCATATACCGGCCGTGAGCGATCGCGCTAAAGCGTGGAAATTCTGATAGTGAACCTCTCTCACTGAGCGGCATTGTCGGTAATTCGATACGCACTACCGTGCCCACCTTGTCCATGGCTTCGCTCTGGTTTTTCTCAATAGAAAATGAACCACCCAAAGTTCGTATCGATTGCGCCATAACCAGATTAGTTCCGATGCCACTTTGGACGGAGGTGGGGGAACTTGCACCATCATCCGTGATCACAATGGAAACTTGACCTCGCTCGCGCTCCCCTGCATTCATGGTCGGCTCACTTGTGGTTCGCCAGTTGATTTCGATATTCCGCGCCTTAGCATGTTCAATCGCATTGCGCAGCGCCTCGCGAACAACCCTCTCGATAGCTTCTGCTACTTGTGGATCTAAGTGAAGATTGACCCCTTGCGAGATGATTCGCACCTTCTCTTGAATGGCAGCGTTATCGATTCCTGCGCGGATCGCACCAATCACAGAGCCCGACCTGCGCTCTTGCGCTTTTGTCATCAACGCTCGATCCTGACGAAGAGATAGTTCGATATCCGCCTTAAGTTCTTCTATCGGTGTATTTTTTAAAGTCAAGATAGACCGGATGGTATTTAGAGTTGTTTCATGTACGCGAATCACTAATTCTCGCCAGTACTTCTGGCTTGCTTGCGATTTTTCGAGAGTTTCGATATCCGAAATGAGAGATTGAACGCGCTCATCGTTTAATTGTGCATTCAGCAACATCCGCTTCCAACCATAAACAGCGAACAATCCCGTCGCGAGGACCATCACGCTGCTGATTGCACCGCGGCCCAAGAAACTTCCAGAGCGCAAAAGGCTTGTCGCACCAAAATAGTGAGCTAGCAAGTTGAATATTGCTAATCCACTAATGAGAAAAATCTGCAGCGCTAATCGCTTTTGCCAGAACATGAAAGATACAGATAGCACGAGAATGCCATTTAGAACGCTCAACTGCATCCAAGAAGTTTTCACCAAAGGATCCACAACAACATAAATTGTCACAAGAGAGAAACTCCCGATTATTAGCCAGAGTCCGGAATCTCTTCGTGAAAAAACGAGTCCAACTAGAAAGGCAATAAAAGCAACCCCGATTAAAGTTTCGGTGATATTAGGAATGACATCGCTTCTGCGCGATATGCCGATGCTGTACAGGAAAAAACCGTATGAAATCGCTACTACGATTAGGGAACGGCGCAAATTTGCTAAAGCATGTAACTCGGAGGTTCGCTGCATGGCAATCCTCCTTGCACGTTGTAACGTATCTACAAGGATACGCTTGATTTTTATATTCCTGATAGAGTCAGCTGAGTTTCGATATGAACGGAGCGGTGAATTTCGATGGAAAAATCAACGAATATCGCGATTTTCGAAGATCACCCGCTAATGCGTGAGGCGATAGCCCATAACATTGTCCTACACTCATCTGACGTAGCGATCACCTACAAGGGAAGTTCAATCTCAACTTTCTTGGATGGTCACACACTCTCTGATTCCAGTGCGCTCACTCTTGCCATACTTGATCTTGATTTGGGTGATGGCTCCGAACCTATCGAAAATCTTCAACGATTATTAGAACGCTCAATTTCAGTGATTGTCGTGAGCGCTCTTGCTAAACCGCAAGCTGTGCGAGAGATGCTTCGCGGTGGCGCGGCGGCTTATGTTAGTAAGAACGCAGAACCACAAGCATTGAATGAAGCAATCCAAGCAACTGTCGAGGGTAAGCAGTACATGAGCCCCGATATCGCAGTGGCGCTCTTGTCCGATGAGAATATTTCGGTAGATCTTTCCAAGCAGGAGCGGCAAGCCCTCTCACTGTATGCCTCGGGAATGAAACTTGATGCTGTCGCGAAAGCCATGGATATTTCACGAAGTACGGCCTCGGAATACATTCAACGCGCGCGTAAGAAGTACACCAAAGCTGGAATCAATCTGCCGACGAAGACCGACCTCTATCGCCAGGCTCAGCGAGATGGGCTTCTGAAGTAAACTTTCTTCGTGAGCGAGAGCGTTTCCAACCATCCGAGCGTTGTGCGAGTTCGCGACCGTTTACGAGAATTGGCGGTGAGTGGCGAGATCACAATCCTTGAAGATTCCGCCCGCAGCGCTCGGGAAGCGGCCGATGCGCTTGGCGTAGAGGTGGGGCAAATTTGCTCATCGTTGATCTTTTCGGTGGCGGGTAAGCCTGTTCTGATTCTCACCTCTGGTCGACATCGAGTAAATACCGATTTAGTAGCCAACCGATTGGGCGTTCCCTCGCTCGATCGAGCCGACGCGGATGTAGTCCGCTCCGCAACGGGTTTTGCGATTGGCGGAGTTGCGCCAATTGCGCATGCCACCGCCATCGACACATATATAGATAGCGCGCTGGGTGAGCACTCGGTCATTTGGGCTGCCGCCGGCCACCCACATGCGGTTTTTCCCACATCTTTCACCGAGCTCGTTGCGATTACCTGCGGGACAGTAATCGAGGTGGCAGAGCAGTAAGAGGTTGCGAGAGAATCTCCAGGTGACCGTGAAGTTTCAGCGATTCGCTCCTGTTAGCGCTAACGCACCCGTCCCGGGTGCGGGAAGTGGTTCGCGCTCGCCCATCCTTCTTATTCACGGAATGGGTTCTGCAGATACCGTTTGGAAACCAATAATTCCCGCGCTCCAAGAATTCGCGGAAGTCATCACCTGTCTGCTTCCTGGACATGGTGGTAATCCATTGGATCCACGCGTGGCAATGGATCCGCAATCACTTGCCACTCATCTTCGCGAGGAGATGGTTCGCGAAGGTCTTGAACGCGCTCACGTTGTTGGAAATTCTCTCGGTGGTTGGATTGCCCTGGAATTAGCTGGACACTTTCCAGAGAACGTCCAGACAGTCTGCGCGCTTGCTCCGGCAGGACTGTGGTTACACCCATTCTTCTTTCGCGTTCCAGGCACCGATGCTGCAAAACGCATTGCTAATCGAACGTCGAAATTCGCTCATGTAGCGCTACGACTCTCTCCCGCGCAGCGCCTTGGATTTTCACGAGTCTCCCCTCGCTGGCAAGAGATTAGTTATCAGACCATGCTCGATGCAACGATGGCGATGGCTCGGTCTGATGGTTACTACCCTGCGTGGGATGCATTTCTTGATAGGAGATTTGATACGCCTATCTCTGAAAAAGTTCCAGTCACGGTAATTTTTGGCGATCGAGATCGTGCGCTTCCTGCAAGGACTTGTCAAGAACGCTCGCTCGTACCGCCGCATACACGATGGGTTATTCTCAAGGATACCGGTCACGCTCCGATGTGGGATAGCTCCGGCGATGTAGTCGCCGAAATCAAACGACATGTGCGCGTATGAAAATCACGCTCTTCATCTGGCGAATCCACACTAGTGCAATTCCTTTCGCAATCCTTCGCATGGCCTTGGATCGAATCTATCTCCGCACCGTTCACGGATTGACTTTTTACAAACTCTTGGGGACTGGCAAGGGGCAAAGTTTCACGCCGCGCGATGCTGATCTGTGGCAGTGGGGGTTGTTGATCGTCGGTGATGAACAAGCTGTCACACAGATAAAGAGTTCGCGATTAATTCAACGCTGGAACAGTAGAGCCAAAGAAATTGCAGAGTTGGATTTACGTACGCTCTCGTCTCATGGACTTTGGGCAAAGCAAGAACCATTTGTGAAGAGTGAAGTGCAAGCGCCACTAGCAACAGCGAGCCCGCTTGCTATCGCAGCAATCACTAGAGCACGCATAAAGTGGTCGAAGAACATCATCTTCTGGCGGGCAGTTCCTCCTGTCATCGATGCGCTAGAGCGCGCGCCTGGTTTGATTACCGCCATCGGAATCGGTGAGGCTCCAATCGGATTGCAGGGAACTTTCTCGCTCTGGAGCGATGGAAAATCTCTTCGAGACTTCGCATATAAATCCGATGAACATAACCGTGCGATTGCGGCGACTAAGGAAGTCGGCTGGTATAGCGAAGAGTTATTCGCCAGATTTGCAGTGGAGTCTGCCTCGGGGTCGCTTAATGGAATCGCTCTCGCCAATACGGCAGACTAACTCTGTGTCCATCAGAAATTACACCCCTCGTAGGCGTGAGCGACGCGGCCCAAGCCGCTTCGACAATCTGTTGCTCTGGGGCTCTCTGGCTGTGGCGATTGTTTTTCAAATCTCCTACCCGCTCTTAGATGGCGAGGCGCTCAGACTCATCACCATTGGCACCGTGTATGCAGCCGCTTGTGCGACCTTGGTCAATGCGTACCTCTCCCATGGCAGCGTCTATGTCACCCGATATTTTCTCATTACTTTCACATTCGGATTATTGATTGAACAAATTGGTGTCACCACTGGATGGCCATTTGGTAATTACTCATACGATGCATCTCTGGGAGCATTTCTTTTTAATGTTCCCTTGGTCGTTCCCTTTGCATGGATGATGCTCACCCATCCACTGCTCATTGCTGCGCGCGAACTCTCGCCTCGATGGACCATCGTCGTCGGAGGTTTCGCACTCATGTCATGGGATCTATTCCTTGATCCCCAAATGGTTAGCGCAGGGCGGTGGGCCTGGAGTGACACCACGCCACATGTTCCCTTCCAACCTGAAATTCCACTTTCCAACACTTTCGGTTGGCTCCTCTCTGGAATATTACTCATGGCGCTACTACAACTCTTTCTGCCACGAGAGCGACGCAAGAACGGGGTGAACACCAATGCTGGAGATGCGCTACTTATGTGGACGTGGTTCTCCTGCGTAGTGGGAAATCTCTTCCTCTTCTCTCGCCCAGGGGTAGCGCTTGTTGGTGGATTCTGTTTCTCACTCTTTCTCTTCCCGTATTTACTCAAGCGCTGGATAAATCGGCAGTGACCACGATTCTTTTTGTACTCGGTTTTGTACTCGCGCTCCACTCGATAGTAAATGGCTTACTCTTGCGTCGACCTGGCAATAAAGAACGTGTACTCGAGAAAGTTTCTATTCTCATTCCTGCCCGCAATGAAGGCAGAAATATTGGGGAATGTTTGGAAACGGTGTTGGCTCAACAACACCTCGCCAATTTCTCCGTGATCGTACTCGATGATTCCTCGACAGATGAGACCAACTCGATTGCCAAGAGAATTGCTACCGAATATCCCAATCTCACGCTCCTGTACGGACAGGAGCTCCCCGAAGGGTGGACGGGCAAAAACTTTGCCTGCTGGCAATTAGCAAATGCTGCCTCTGACTCGCGATACCTGGTCTTTATCGATGCCGATGTCCGATTACGACCTGCAGCAGTAGTTCGCTCCATTAATGCGCTCAACAAATATCGCTGGAAATTTATCTCTCCATATCCGAAGCAGATTGCAAAGAGCGTGAGTGAATGGCTGATTCAACCACTTCTGCAATGGAGTTGGATTACTACGTTACCCCTTCGCGTCGCAGAGAGATCGCTCCGACCGCAGCTCACTGCGGCAAATGGTCAGTTTCTCATTTTCGATAGGAACGCCTACTTTGACGCTGGTGGCCATAAATCAATTCGGGAAGAAGTTCTCGATGACATTAATCTTGCGCGTCAGATGAAGCGCAGTGGTTATCGTGGCAATGTCATCGATGGCAGCACGATTGCGCAATGCCGCATGTATCAATCGTGGCGGGAACTTCGCGATGGGTATTCCAAATCACTCTGGTCAGCATTCGGTTCATTCTCGGGTGCGCTACTGGTAATCATCTTCCTAGTCTCGCTCTACATCTTTCCGCTATTCATCGCAGCATTTGGTTGGCAATGGGGAATCTTCCTATTGCTCACCGCATTGATCTCGCGCCTCATGGCAGCGATTCGAAGCCAATCGTCCGTAACGAGTGCGCTCTTTCATCCCATCGCAATAGCGCTGCTGTGTTATCTCATCCTGAGATCATGGTGGCTGAAGAGAAAGAATCGACTGGAATGGAAATCTAGAGCGTTATGAATCCAATCTCTTCCAGTAGCAAAGTAATCATCATCGGTGGTGGGCTCGGCGGATTGAGCGCAGCGGTTCGTTTGGCAAAGAAGGGATTTGCGGTGCAACTCTTCGAACGTTCATCAACCTTGGGTGGGAAGTGTCGCGTTGAGAATTTTTCTGGGTTTTCATTTGATACTGGGCCTTCGCTGCTTACTCTGCCAGCGGTCTATCGAGATCTCTTTCTCAAGACAGGTGCGCCGCTAGAGAACGAAGTAACACTCACCCCCGTTGATCCGGCTTTCGATTACCACTTTGCTAGCGGCAAACGATTGACACTCCCTAATGCATCTCGCGCAGGCGTCACGGAAGCCATTGAAAAAACTTTTGGAAAGGAAAGCGCGCAAGAGTGGGTAGCGTTGATGGACCGAGCTGAGGCGATGTGGGATGTTGCTCGAGAGCCCTTCGTCGAATCAGAGCTTCGCGGACTACTTCCCCTATTACGCAGGCCTGCCTTCCTCTCAAGCATGAGGACAATTTCACCATTTACCTCGCTACGAAAAATGGCAAAGAGCTACCTAAATACCCCGGAACTCATCACGCTCATTGACCGGTATGCGACATATACCGGCTCTGATCCACGAAAAGCTCCAGCAGTGCTGCTAACCATTGCCTACATAGAACAGATCTTTGGCGCATGGCATATTGCAGGTGGCATCGGCCAACTTAGTGCTGCGCTCGAGCGTCGAGCCAAAGACCTTGGCGTTGAAGTACATCTCAAGAGCGAAGTTCATTCAATCACCACAACAGGTAATAAAGCAACAGGCATCATGCTTGCAAATGGTGACCAGTTCGACGCTGACCATGTAATCAGTAATGTTGACGCGCAATTTACTTATAATCAATTACTTTCTCATCATCCAAAGGGTGCGCGCGAACGAAGAAAACTTAACCGGGCTATCCCCTCCTTCTCTGGCTTTTATCTCCTGCTAGGTTTGAAAGGCAGAGATGCGGCCCAGAGTCACCACACCGTTTCATTCCCTGCTGATTACGATGCAGAATTTGAAGCCCTCTTCACGACCCAAACGCCGGTTGCTGATCCAACTCTTTATATCTGCTCGCCGCGGGATCTTTCGATGGCACCATCGCCCAATCATGAATCGTGGTTTGTTCTCGTTAATGCTCCACGCCACAGTGTGAGCGGAGATGGATTTGATTGGAACGCTCCAGAAGTTGCGCAACGATATAGCGAGCATTTGGTTGATCTTCTCGTTGCTCGAGGCCTACTCGATAAGGCGCGAATAGAGACCCTTAGTTATCGCTCGCCTGCAGATATCGAAGCGCTCTTCAATGCACCCGGCGGTTCTATCTACGGGAAATCGAGTAATGGAGTGAATGCCGCCTTTAATAGAGCGTCGAATCGATCCCCCATTGAAGGTTTATATCTCGTAGGTGGCTCTGCTCATCCAGGAGGCGGCATGCCGCTTGTGGGAATCAGCGGCGAAATCGTCGCTAACGTAATTGCTTCCGCGCCATCGAGATAAATTGAATGAGCGCAATGCTCTGCATCACTAACCAAATGAGCGCAACCCATTGCAAGGTGCTGGGATAGACCAGCGAGCCCAAGAACCCGAGCGCAACCAGTAATCCTCGCACCGGGCGCTCGCAGATAGTGACCACACCTAAGAGACCGGAGCTACCTCCGGCAACATGATGGAGTTTTGCGCGCCCGTATTCCTGAGTGGCTACGACAACCCAGATTGATAAGAGGAGCGCAGGTGAGATTCCCGCATAGTAAAGCGCGCCAATCCAAAGCAGCTCGGTCACTCGATCGACGATGCCATCCCAAACCCCGCCCATTGCAGAGGTCTTACCGCGAATGATTGCAACAGCGCCATCGAACCCATCAACCATGAGCGAACCGAGAATCAGAAGCGCAACCAGGAGTGTGTTCTCTGTAAACAACGCGAGCAAGGCAAGTGCCGGAGCAAACAATGTCACTAAATTCGGTGTGAATTTGATCAAAACAAGTGGTTTAACAAGCGAGTAGTTCACTGCCAAATATGCTCGAGCGATTCCTTGAACTTCAGAGTCGGCAGCAAATCCATGGAGCGCTGACCACGTTCGTAAGTATTCCCCTCGATTCATCATCTGATTCCTAAATTCGCCACGACTTCACGCGTTGCCGGCGAGCTGTTTAAGGTGAAGAAATGCAATGCGTCTACTCCGATATCAATCAACTCTTGGCAAAGCGTAGTTGCCACTTCAACACCCAATTGCGCAACTGCCACTGGATCATCTGCGACCGCTTCAAACCGTGATCTGATTGCCGGGGGAATCTCTGTTCCAGACAACTCTGCAAAGCGAATAATTTGTTTGACATTTGTAACCGGCATGATTCCTGGAATCAAAGTCAAGTTAAGTCCAGCGCGCGCAACTTGGTTCATCAAATGTTGCCAAGAATTCACATCGAAGAAGAATTGTGAAATCGCGAAGGTGGCGCCAGCATCAACTTTGCGCTTGAGCGTAACAAGGTCTTCTGCTCGATCTTTGCTCGCGGGGTGGCCATCTGGAAAGACGGCTACGCCAACGTCGAAACCCATCGTTCGTGCTTTCGCTACGAGTTGATCGGCATGATCAAATCCATCTGGCGTGTTCACCCACAGATCACGCGGGCCTCCGGGTGGATCACCGCGCAGCGCAAGCACTCGATGAATGCCAGCGCTCTTATACTGCGTGAGTACCGATTCAAGTTCAGCGCGCGTAGCTCCTACACACGTTAAATGCGCAACAGTTGGAATTCCCGTTCGCGCTGTTATTTCTGAAGTTATCCGAAGCGTGCGATCACGTGTACTTCCGCCGGCACCGTAGGTGACCGAGAGAAAATCCGGCGCGATGTCGGCAAGGTGGGCGAGGGTATCCCAGAGCCGCGCCTCCCCTGCCCCATCCTTGGGCGGGAAGAACTCAAACGAAAGGCTTGTCGGCTGGTTCACGACAGTCAGGGTAGCGTTGCTACATGCTTTCTGGCTCTCGTTTGGCGATAGACCGCGCCTTAGAGCACTTTCTTGCCGCCGCTCATGAGGAACTGACCACCATCGATTCTCAGCTCACATCTATTAGCGGCGCACTTGGTGAATTCCTCACTGGAGGAAAGCGATTGCGCCCACTATTTGCCATTGCAGGTTTCCTTGGCGCTGGCGGCTCCCCTGACGATGAGTGCATCTACAGAGCAGCGGTGAGTTTGGAATTACTCCAAGCCTGCGCATTAATCCACGACGACATGATGGATGGATCAGATACCCGGCGCGGCGCACCTTCCATGCATCGCCGCTTCGAGCGCAGCCACCGCGAACGTCACGGTGTGGGCGATAGTGAGAGTTTTGGCCACGCAACCGCGCTGTTAATTGGAGACCTTGCTCTCGTTTGGTCGACTCAAGCGCTCAATCTCTCGGGGCTCTCTGCTGCGCGACTTCAAGCAGTTAATCCCATCTTCGACATCATGCGCGTAGAGCTGATGGCTGGCCAGTATCTCGATATGCACGGCAGCAGTCGTGATGCAATGTCCATTGATGATGCCCTGAAAATTGCAACGTATAAATCCGGAAAGTACACGATAGAGCGACCACTACATTTTGGAGCCGCCTTATCTGGCGCTGCTGAAGAATTCCTGCCGATCTATACCGAATATGGAATACCACTTGGGATTGCCTTCCAAATGCGAGATGACTTGCTTGGGGTTTTCGGTGATAGTTCTGTCACAGGTAAGCCAGCCGGCGATGACTTGATTGAAGGAAAGCGAACGGCTCTGATTGCCTATGCACAGCAGAATCTTGCTACCAATGAACTAAATGAGTTTGCGAAGCTCTTCGGCCAGAAGAGCCTCACTCTTGAGGAGATAGATGCCCTGCGCGAACTGATTCAACGCTCTGGGGCCGTCGATTTCATCGAGAAATTAATCGAAGAGAAAACTATCCTTGCCCTCTCGGCAATAAAGAGTCCGAAGATCTCACAATCAGGACGGGAACTTCTCTCAGAGCTTGCGATAAAGGCAACACAAAGGAGCGCGTAATGCGAAAAGTCTCGGGCCCAACCGACAAGGTGATTGTCGTTGGCGCCGGACTTGGTGGGTTGAGTACAGCGCTCCGCCTGGCTGGCGCCGGTCGTGAAGTGACAATTGTTGAACGAGAATCTGTTCCCGGCGGACGAAATGGCCTGATTGTTGATCAGGGATACCGATTCGATACTGGCCCAACGGTGCTCACCATGCCCTCACTTATCGAAGAGGCGCTCGCCTCTGTAGGCGAGAAGCTTTCGGACTGGCTCGAGCTGGTGCCACTGCGACCACTCTATCGAGCGTTCTATCACGATGGCTCCCAACTAGATGTCTTTCCGAATACTGCTGAGATGGAAGAAGAGATCGCACGCGTCATTGGACCAGATGAAGCGCTGGGTTATCGCAAGTATGTTGATTTTGTCACCAAGTTATACAAATACGAGATGAATGACTTCATCGATCGGAATATCGATTCACCACTGCAGCTGCTTACTCCAAACTTGGCACGTCTTATTGCAATCGGTGGCTTTCGTCGCCTTGCGCCAAAAGTTAATCAATACCTAAAGGATCCACGCACGCAGAAGGTGTACTCATTTCAGGCGATGTATGCCGGAGTGAGTCCGCAACAAGCTCTCGCAATCTATGCCGTAATTGCTTACATGGATAGCGTCAATGGCGTCTTCTTCCCCAAAGGTGGCATGCACGCACTTCCTCGAGCGCTGGCAGGGGCAGCCGAAAAACATGGCGTGAAGATTCGGTATTCAACCACGGTCACTAGCGTTGCAATCAAGAACGGTCGCGCCACAGGTGTAATCACTGATACTGGAGAACATATCCCAGGTGATGTCGTCGTGCTCAATCCAGATCTACCTATTGCCTACAAAGAGTTGCTCGATAAGGAGCCGCTCGATGTAAAGCGATTGAACTATTCACCATCATGTGTCGTCATGCTCGTCGGATCAAGTAAGAGCTACGACCACATTGCCCACCACAATATTCATTTTGGTCAATCCTGGGATGGCGTCTTTGATGAATTAATAAAGAAGAAAACTTTTATGACTGATCCTTCGTTACTTGTGACAGTGCCAACCTATGATGACCCCGCACTTGCTCCGGCAGGTAAGTCGTCGTATTACGTGCTCTTTCCAACGCCTAACCTCAACTCTTCAATCGATTGGTCGAAAGAGCGAAATCGTTATCGTGATGAGATGGTGCGCACCCTTGAAGCACGGGGCTACACAGACTTTGCATCAGGAATAGAGGTGGAGCACCTCACGACTCCAGTTGAGTGGCGCGCACAAGGGATGGAGGCAGGCGCTCCCTTTGCTAGCGCTCATACCTTCTTCCAAACTGGCCCATTCCGGCCACGAAACCTCGCCCGAGGGATTGAGAATGTGGTCTTCACTGGCTCTGGTACGCAACCAGGAGTAGGCGTTCCAATGGTGCTTATCTCAGGCAAATTAGCAGCAGAGCGAATCATCGGACGATGAGCGCGCGGGAGCTAGATGCTGCTGGGATCTTCACCCCAGAGTTGCGCGCTTCATACGCCGAATGTAAACGGCTTAACTCGCTCCACGGGAAGACGTATTACCTTGCCACTCTCCTGCTCCCACCCGAGAAGCGACCGTTTGTACATGCCCTTTATGGTTTCGCCCGATACGCCGATGAGATAGTCGATGACCTTGCCTCAACATTGAGCGCGAAAGAAAAAGAGAGCGCTCTATCTACCTGGAGCGAACAGATTCTCAATGATCTCGCTAACGGTGTCAGTCATGACCATATCGGCGCAGCGCTCGTAGACACAGTGCAGCGATTTGATATTCCTATCGAACACTTTCGCGCCTTCCTGCACTCGATGGCGATGGATATCTCAGTCTCTCGATATGAGAGCTACGAAGATTTGTTGGAGTATGTCTACGGTTCCGCTGCAGTTATCGGTTTAGAGATGGTGCCGATTTTGGGACCACTCTCCAGCGCTGCGTACCCAGCAGCCGAGAAGCTCGGTATCGCTTTCCAACTTGCAAATTTCATTCGTGATGTCGGAGAAGATCTAGAGCGGGGGCGCATATATCTACCGCTCGATGAATTGCGTTCTTTCAATGTTAGCGAAGAGATGCTCTTCGAACGAGTAGTCACGCCACAATTGCGAGCAGCTCTTCAGTTTAATATTGAGCGAGTACGTCAACTGCAGCGTGAAGCGCAACCTGGAATACAGCTGCTCGCTCCAGAAAGTCGGGCATGTATCGAAGCTGCTAGTGAACTGTATTGTGGAATCGTCGATGAAGTAGAGAAGATTGATTACCAGATATTTACTAAGCGAGCCAAGACGTCAACTACCCGACGTCTTGCGGTGGCTATTCCTGCGTTCTCCCGCGCTCTTGTTGCACGCCGCGCGCGCCCCAAAATATCCACAAACTAATTACACCAAGAATCAAAGCGAAACCAAAGAGCAGATCTTCAATGGGTGCGCTCGCTATCCGAATTCCTGTAATGAATTGATCTCGATACATCACGATTTCTCGAGAGGTGAGCCACCAGTTAGTAAGCAACTGAAATGGCAAGATGATTGCATATGAAGTCCAGAATGCGCGGCGCAAAATCATTCGGCGTCGGGTGATGAATAGGTCAAAAAGAATCGCGACAGGAACCGCCAAAAGTGCAAGCTGGGTGTAGCTCATCGCTCGTCACCAAATTTCCACTTGCTATTTGTACGTTTAACCACTCCCACTGCCTCGATGGTCATAATGGCGGCCAACGGCACCACAGTGAAGAAGAGGAATTCCTCGAGCGGAATCCCACCGAATCCGAATATCCCTAAAATTTGCTCAGCATCGAAGTGCCAATGCCCCCTGCTGATTGCATATAGATCCCAGATAATGAAAACGGCTGCAACTGGAAGAATGCTCAAGAGCGCTCGTTTGATTCGTCGCAGAACGCCAACCTTGAGGAATATTTCAAGCCAGAACGAACCTACGACGGTGAATGCAATCATCGCAAGGTAACCAAACTTGAGCATGCCCAATGCTATCCTCTTAGGTGCGCGGGAGCCGAGATACGGCTGAGAGGGTGGCTTGCCACCGACCGTTTTCACCAGTCCGGTAATGCGGATTCGGAAGGAGTAATTGAGATATATGTTTGATTTAATCCTTTTCACAGCATGGAGCTATCAGGTCTCATTGTTGGAGTTCACCGCGGCAGTCACGTCATTGATTGCCGTATACCTGGGAACGACCGGGCGGAAAGTTATGTGGCCCTGGTGGATTGTGAGCTCAGCGCTCTATGCAATCTGGTTTTTTGATGCCAAGTATTACGCCTCCGTAGCTACGCAACTCATCTTTGTTGCGTTTGGCGTATGGGGTTTGCTCGCATGGAAGAAAACAGGAGCGCAACCTGCACCACTCTCCCCCAAGGGTCGAATCATCGTAGTTATTGCCTTCGCCGCTTGTTGGCTCGCTTTCGCCCCCTATTTGAAATCTATAGGAGCAGTTGCAATCTGGAGCGATACCTTCGGTTTACTCGGAAGTCTGATTGCCCAGGTAATTATGGTGAAGGAGAAGTGGGAAAACTGGGCGCTCTGGTTTGCAGTCGACATCGTGTTAACCATCCAGTACTTCCGTGGCGGCGCGTACTTCACCTCACTGGTCTATCTCGTCTTTACGGCAATCGCGATTCTCGGTTGGGTACGTTGGTATAAGAATGCAACCCGCGTTATCAATTGAAATCCGTGAACTTCTTGGCGCTACGACTGAGAGCTCATCGCCGATATTCATCGTGATTGATGGTCCTGCCGGAGCAGGTAAGACAACGCTTGCTGCTGAAATCATCGAAACCATTGGGATTGGCGAAGTGATTCACTGCGATGATCTCTATAACGGTTGGGATGATGCACTCACTCCTACCCTTGAGCGAACTATCAGAGAACAAATAATCGCCCCAATATCCGATAAAGCACCAATCCATTATCGAAAGTACAACTGGATTTCGGGAGGTTATGGTCAAGTTATCGCACTACCTCCAACGCCACTGATCATTCTTGAGGGGGTCGGCTGTGCGCTGTCGAGCGTCACCGAATTCGCAGATCTCTCAATTTGGATTGATATTCCTTTTGACCTGGGACTTGAACGGGTAGTCAGACGTGATGGAGCTGAGATCCGAAAGGAGATGCTGGTGTGGATCGCGCGCCAAAATGATTTTTTTGCTGAGAATAGGAATCGAGAGAATTGCGCAATACACCTTCCCTACGGAGCGCCTGCTCAGCCATAAGGGGCGCTCTTCATAGAATTTCAGAGTGTCGGAGCGAATTGGCGAACTCATTGATGGGCGCTATCAGATAACTAGCGCCATCTCTCGTGGTGGCATGGCCACGGTCTATTCCGCCATTGATACTCGACTTGATAGAACAGTCGCTGTCAAAATCATGCACGAAAACCTTGCGCGCGATGAGGAATTTGTCTCGCGTTTTATTCGAGAAGCTAAAGCTGCCGCAGGTTTATCTCATCCCAACCTAGTTCAAGTCTATGACCAAGGATGGAATCAGGGTGGAGTTCCTGCAGTCTTCCTCGTCATGGAGTACATACCCGGAGCCACGCTGCGCGACCATCTTTTTGCTGTTGGTCAGCTAGGTCCAAAGGAAGCGTTGGAAATTATCAATCAAGTTCTTTCGGCGCTTACCTACGCTCATCATGGCGGAATCATTCATCGAGATATCAAGCCTGAGAACATCATGATTACTGCTGATGGTCGGGCAAAACTTGGCGATTTCGGATTAGCTCGGGCAGTTAGTACCGGAAATACCCTTACCGCTGATGCAAATGTGTTGATGGGCACAGTGGCATACCTTGCGCCAGAGCAAGTCCAACGTGGCATCGCTGATGTGAAGAGCGATATCTACTCGCTGGGAATAGTGCTCTTTGAAATGCTCACGGGCAAGAAACCTTACGAGGGTGACTCCCCTATTCAAATTGCATACCGACACGTACATGATCGCGTACCCGCTCCCTCTACTCTCAATCACGCGATAACCCGTGATCTCGATTCCTTAGTGCTGCACGCAACAGCGCCAGACCCTGGTTTGCGCTATCAAAACGCCCGAGAATTTCAAGAAGATATTCGGAAGTCTTTACTCTTACTCGATCCCAATGAGCAGCAATTGAGTCTGCCACTTGGCATCCCGGAGGAGCTGCGCAGGCCGGTACGAACTGCAAAACCCAAGCGCGAGAAATCCCTCGGCGCTAAGGTGAAGGCACAAGAGGCCAAGCCAGAGATGAGTCGTCCGCGAATGAGCAATACCAGTGAGATCAGAAGGAGAACTTCGCGGAGAGTGCGCCGTAATCGTCTCATCGCGCTAGCTATTGCTGGCATGATTGGTATCGCCGGTTGGTATCAACTCTTTGGCCCGGGTTCACAGATCGCCATCCCCTCTGTGGTCGGTGGAACGAAGAAAGAGGCCGCGCGCACACTTGAAAAACTTGGCTTTGAGATCACGGTTGCTAAATCTGTTTTCGAT